>CACZPQ010000079.1 GCA_902783185.1 uncultured Erysipelotrichaceae bacterium | reverse complement strand
TCAATTGTATCAAATTACGTGTCATTTTTATATTAAGAAAAATAGTATTGGTGTAAACCTACCAACACTATTTATTATAGAACCTAAATAAGTAGCATTGCTACTTTTTTTGTTTTTAAAAAAGCTGAAGAATTAGTTTTCCTCAGCTTTTTTAACTTCCATTATAACAGGTAATATAATAGGTCTTCTTCCAGTTAATTTAGATATAAATGGATGTAATTCTAAAATTATTACATTTCTTAAATCAACATAATTATAAGTATTATTTTCTAAATAGTTAGTTACTATTTCCTGAATTTTTTTCTCAATAGTACTAATTAATTCAGCATTTTCATTTACAAGAACAAATCCTCTTGTTGTAACATTTGGTTTAATTAACAGTTTTCTTTTTAATGGATTAATATTTAATATAGTTACTAGTATTCCATCTTGTGACATAAGTTTTCTATCTTTAATTACTATAGAACCAACATCGCCAATACGTGATCCGTCAACATAAACATCCCCAGCAGTTATTGAACTACCTCTATGGATACCATTTTTATCCATTACTAAGGTATCTCCATTTTTCATTATAAAGCAGTTTTCTTCTTTAACTCCACATAACGTTGCAGTATTTACTTGTTCTTTTAGCATCCTATATTCACCATGCATAGGCATAAAGTATTCTGGTTGAATAAGTCTAAACATTAATTTTTGTTCTTCTTGTTTAGCATGTCCTGATGTATGAACATTATCTATATCATTATTAGTAAATACTTTAACACCTTTTAAATATAATTTATTAATTACACGATTAATGGATGCAGCATTACCTGGAATAGGTGATGAAGAAAATACTACTAAATCATCTTGTAATAATGATATTTGTTTGTGTGTTCCATTTGCAATTCTTGATAAAGCAGCAAGTGGTTCACCTTGTGTTCCAGTACATAAAATACATACTTCATTGTGCTTTAAATCTTTTGCTTTATTAGCATCAATTATAATTGTTCTATCCTTTATTAATCCATTATCAAAAGCTATTTGAATAGCATTTTCCATAGATCTACCGAATATAATAATTTTTCTATTATTTTCTTCACAAGATTCAATAATATGTTTTAAACGATATATATTTGATGCAAATGTTGCAATTATAACTCTTCCTAAGTGATTGGCAATTATATCAGTTAAAGTTTCATCTACAACACTTTCTGATTTTGAAAAACCTTCGACTAAAGAGTTAGTTGAATCAGACATTAATAATTTTACACCATTAGAACCTAATCTAGCCATTTTTCTAATGTCAGCAACTGGTCCAATTGGTGTTAAATCAAATTTATAATCTCCTGTTTCAAATATAGTGCCATTTGGAGTTTTTAAATAAACTGCATAACTATCAGGAATAGAGTGAGTCGTTCTTACAAATTCAATATCAAAGTATTTTGAATGAATTTTATAGTCATTATCTATTGTTTCCATATTTTTATATGGAATGTTTCTTTCTTCTAATTTTTTACTAATTAAGTCTATTGCTATTTTTGGAGCATAGATAACAGGTATACTTAAACTTTGTAATAGAAAAGGTATACCACCAATATGATCTTCATGACCATGGGTAATAATTAAACCTTTTATTTTATCTTGATTTTCCTTAAGATAAGAAAAATCTTGGATTACATAATCTATTCCTAACAATTCATCTTCAGGAAACATTACGCCACAATCAATAATAAATATTTCATCTTTATGGATAAAAATATACATATTTTTACCAACTTCACCCAATCCACCTAAGGCACTAATGATGGTTTCATCATTATTCATAAATAAATTCCTTCTTTCAATAAAGTTAATATTTGTAAAATAATTATATCAAAATAATTATGATTTGTCTAGTAATAGGCAAATATAAAAAAGAAGACCTTTAAGTCTGAAGTTGTAAGATAAAAGTAGACACAAAAAAAGATGTGTTTACTTTTTTCTTTTGATAAAATATAAATGAGGAGATGATTATATGG
>CACZPQ010000078.1 GCA_902783185.1 uncultured Erysipelotrichaceae bacterium | reverse complement strand
TCAATTGTATCAAATTACGTGTCATTTTTATATTAAGAAAAATAGTATTGGTGTAAACCTACCAACACTATTTATTATAGAACCTAAGAATCTATAATATATAGATTCTTTTTTATTGTTCTAATATGGCATGAACTACATATCTTGAATTATTGCTTTGACATGTAGATAATGTAATTATTTTAGTATTATCATCAACTTTAATGTTGGTATTAAATTCTATTTCACTTTGCTTTTTTAAACTCTTTATAAATGTGTTAAAATCTTCATTAGTTTTAAAATTATTTTTTAAATAATCAGTATTATCATCAGTTTTATAAACTGAGAATATTTTCCATTTCATATTATTGTTTTTGGTATTAAATGAAATATAATTATTATCATTATTATCATAAAATGATTTAGAAAAAAGTTTTACTATATCAGCATACATTATTCCCGAAGATACTATATTATGACCATAAATAATTGTATTATCATCTAAACTAGTTGAATTATTTCTAGAATCCATAAATATCCAACCTTTACTATTTTGTTTTTTATTAAAATCATGGTTTAAATAATAATCATTATTTGTTGTTTTTACTACTGGATAATCTATTTTAGTATTATTAACTGTAATCCAACCAACTGTATCTGAATTGATTTCTGATAATTTTTCAAATACTTTTGAATAATTAGTAGAATTATTAGGATTAGAAATACCAATATTATTAGAACTATTGTTAGCTGAAATATTAATTGTATAATCATTTCTTATATCTATTGCTTCATTTACACTATCATTAACTTGTTTTACCTCTTTAAATTCGTAATAAACTGAATGAATAAATACTAATGTCGATATTACTATTAAAGCAGTTAATATTTTTGAAATGTTTTTATTTCTTAAGTATTTATTTCTAGTATAATATTTTAAACTATATGGATTATTTTTGATTTTAATTCTATGATCTAGTTTATAACATTCTACTTTATCTACATTAATATTGTTGTTTAATGTATTAAATAATTCGTTATTTATTATAAAGTTCTTACTAAATGTAATTTTTTCTATTGTTGGAAATTCATTTATTAATTTAATTATATATGGTAAATTATCTTTTATGCTTATTATGCAACTATTTACTTTATTCTTATTAATGCCTAAGTTTAATATGGCAATAACTAAATTATAATTGCTTTGTAAGTAACTTAAAGAAAATACTAAGTCTTTTTTGTTATTAGTATTATTGTATTTGTCAATATACAAAGTATTATTTATTATTTTAAAAACATATGTATTTTCCATATTACTCTACTCCCATTTTATAATAACATAATTTACATTATTTTTGACAAATAAATTGTAATGCTAATGTAAATTATACACTAGTATTTACAAAATAATAATAATGTCGTAAATATAGTTTCAATTAACTTTTAATATTTGATTATTGTGTTATAATTTTATTAGGTGGTTTTATGGCAAAATTATATTTTAGATATGGAGCAATGAATTCTGGAAAATCTACCTTATTACTTCAAACTGCACATAACTATGAAGAAAGAGGAATGAAGGTTATATTAATAAAACCTAGTAAAGATATTAAAGCTGATGTATCTATTGAATCAAGACTTGGTGTTAATAGAAAAGTAGATTATTTAGTAGATGATGATACGTCAATATTAGATATAGTATCTAATATAAATAATGTATCTTGTATTTTGGTAGATGAAGCACAATTTTTAAATCCAAATCAAGTAGATGAGTTATTAAGAGTAACTACTGATTATGATATACCAGTTATATGTTATGGTTTAAGAACAGATTTTAAAACCAATGGTTTTCCTGGATCAATTAGATTACTTGAAATAGCACATTCAATTGAAGAAATGAAAACAATATGTAGATGTGGGAGTAAGGCTACATTCAATGCTAGATTTGTTAATGGTAATTTAGCGACTGAAGGAGAACAAGTAGCAATTGATGGTTTTGATAGTGTTACTTATGAATCTATGTGCCCTAAGTGTTATTTTAAATTAAGAGGTAAAGTAAAAGTGTTAACAAAATAAAGACATACACAATACATGTCTTTATTTTATTGTTTAAAGATCAAAATAATGATATAATACTAATGTTTAATGCCTTCATGGCGGAATTGGTAGACGCGCTGGACTCAAAAACTTACGCGTTGGATTCAAAAACAAACTTGTTTAAATTTGGTTTAAAACCTGTAATTTCAAGAGATATCACTGTATCGATACTTCTTTTTTTGTCTCCCAAATTGGTTTATTTGTGGGGAAAATTGTGGGATGTTTTATTAATTCGTTAAATTATGCTACGAGCATAAAGAATATTTGTATTATTTTTAAAATTCGTGTAAAATAGTAAACAACAAGGAGATGGTAGTATGTATAAGACTAATATAGACAGATTAGATAGTGCTATTGGTGGTTTAAATAATGGCAAATTAATAACTATTGGAGGAAGACCTGCAACTGGTAAGACAACTACTGTTATAGATATTATGAATAATATATCTGAACAAGTAGATAATAAGATTTTATATTTTGCATTAGATATAAATGATTTTTTTAAAAATAAAATTAATAGTAATAAAATTGAAATCGTAGAAAATATTAATTCAATAGATGATATTAAAATTAAATGTGAAGAAGCATCAACAAATGGTTTATCATTAGTAGTTGTGGATTATATCCAATTAGTAAATTCAGAAGATAGAACTAGTATAATCAAAACTCTAAAACAATTGGCATTAGAATTAAGTGTTCCTATTATAGTAATAACAGAACTTGGTACTAATTCTGAGTTTAGTATAGATATATTTAATGATAGTGATAAAATTGTTAGTATTTCTAAAAATGATGATATAGAATATAACATAGTAAAAAATATTTAATATAATCATTACGCTAACTGTTTAATTTATTAAATTATGATATGTTAATATTAGCAATGATTTAATTTCATTGCTCGTTATTAAACCATTTGACTTTGCTTTGCAAGTCACACTTACTTCTAATATTGAAGTAGTAGGAAAAGTATGTCATGCAGTATCGACTGCTTTTTTTGTGCTTAAAATCAATTATGCTCATAGCATAAAAATTAATTGTTAATAATTGTTATTTGGTGTAAAATAGTATTTAGGCAATACTTATAAAATTAGGAGGTGAATAAATATGGTAAAATTAAGAACTATGGATATGATGACTGATGAACTTGCTAATAGTTTAATAGGAAAGCATATTCATTTTACTTGGCATAATAAAAAAGATAATACAATGGAAACAATGCCAGGAAAAGTATTAGGTTATAATGATAATAAAATTACAATAGGAACAATGGATATAATAATGTTAGACGATGAAGATAAAGATGGAATTATTATGACATATGATATTGATGATATAACAGATATTTTTCCATTTGAAGATAATGAATATAACCAAAACTTTTTATATTTATTAGATGATGTCAAAGAAGAAGATCTAAATAAAACTAGATATAATATTGAATTTTTTGATAATACTGTTATAACTACAAACATTATAGAAGTTGATATGCCATTGTCTATAACTTTTGGTATTTCAAATGATATAAGTGAGTTCCCATTATATTTTATTAAATCTATTACACGAGTTAAATAATTGCTTACTACGAGAGAAATTGTTTAAAATG
>CACZPQ010000077.1 GCA_902783185.1 uncultured Erysipelotrichaceae bacterium | reverse complement strand
TCAGTAGATGGATGGGATTTTAAGCAATATGTTTTAGGATTATTATTTTATAGATTTATATCTGAAAATATAGAAAACTATGTTAATAAAAATCAAAGAAAAGCTGGGATTACAGATTTTGAATATAGAAATATTTCTGACGAAGAAGCATTATTAGGTAAAGAACAAATACTTGAAGAAAAAGGATTTTTTATATTACCAAGTGAATTATTCTGTAATCTAAGAAAAGGTGCTGATAAGAACGAAAACTTAAATGTAGTTCTTTCTAATATATTCAATAACATAGAAGCATCTGCTAGAGGCACAGCATCTGAAAATGATGTAAAAGGTTTATTTGATGATTTTACAATTGATAATAAATTAGGTAATACAGTTGATGAAAGAAACGAAAAACTTGTTAAACTATTAAATGCTATTGGAGATTTAAAATTTGGTGATTATAAAGATAATAATATAGATCTATTTGGGGATGCATATGAATTTTTGATGACTATGTATGCTTCATCTGCTGGTAAGTCAGGTGGAGAATTTTTTACACCTCAAGAAGTTGGCGAATTACTTGCTAGAATAGTTATAATGGATAAAACTTCTGTTAATAAAGTTTATGATCCATGCGTTGGATCAGGAGGATTACTTTTAAAGTTTGCTAAAATTTTAGGAAAAGAAAATGTAAGAGATGGCTTTTTTGGTCAAGAAATAAATCTTACTACATATAACTTATGTAGAATCAATATGTTTTTGCATGATATTAACTACAACAAATTTGATATAGCTAGAGGAGATACATTAATCCATCCAGTGCATTGGAATGATGAACCATTTGATGCGATTGTATCTAATCCGCCATATTCAATTAAATGGGCAGGTAAAACTAATCCAATTCTTATTAATGATGAAAGATTTGCTCCTGCTGGTGTTTTAGCTCCTTCTTCAAAAGCTGATTTGGCTTTTACCATGCACATGCTATCATGGTTATCGCCTAAAGGTACTGCAGCTATAGTTGAATTCCCAGGTGTACTTTATAGAGGTGGAGCAGAACAAAAGATTAGACAATATATGATTGATAATAATTTTGTTGATACTGTTATTCAATTACCACCAGATTTATTTTTTGGTACACCAATTGCAACTTGCATTCTTGTTTTAAAGAAAAATAAAACAGATAATAACATTTTATTTATTGATGCGTCTGATCAATGTGTTAGAAATGGCAACAAAAATAAGTTATCGGATAACAACATAAATAATATTGTGTCTTTAATAAGAGAAAGAAAGAGCGTGGAAAATAAGTCTTACTTAGCAACATATGATGAAATAAATAAAAACGAATATAATATTTCTGTTAATACATATTTAAAAGGCAATGGTGGTGGAAGCAAACCAATTAATATAAAAGAAGTAAATGAAAAGTTAGCTGAAGTGGTACCAAGACAACAACAAATTAGAACAGAACTTGAGGAAATAATAAAAGAACTTGAGGTTGCTTATCATGAATAGCATTGTAAATTTAATAGATGAAAGATGTTCTAAAGGTGTTGAATTTTATAGAATAAAAGACTTTTCAACAGTAACTATAGGGGAATTTGTTCACAAAAATAAACAATCAGATAATGGTAAATATCCAGTTTATAATGGTGGGGCTTCAAATACGGGTTATTATGATGAATATAATAATGATGGAGAAAAAGTAATCATAAGTGCTAGGGGTGCTAATGCAGGATTTGTTAACCGAGTAAAAGGAAAGTATTGGGCTGGCAATAGTTGTTATACTATTAATATAAATGATGAAAAGTTTATTAATTGGAACTATTTATATCAATATTTAAAAAACAATCAATCAACGTTGTTAGGAGTTCAACAAACAGGAAGTATTCCAGCAATATCTAAAAAACAAGTAGAAGAGTTTAAAATTGCTGTCCCACCATTAGAAGTACAAGAAGAAATAGTACGAATTCTTGATAAATTTGGCGAGCTAGAAGCGGAGCTAGAAGCGGAGCTAGAAGCGAGAAAAAGTCAATATGAGTTTTGGCGTGTAAAAATTATCAATATGTATAATAATAAAATAATTAGACTTTCTGACATGGCTAAAATATACGATGGTACTCATTCAACACCAAATTATCAAGAAAATGGTATTCCATTTATTAGCGTTGAAAACATTTCTAATATATATGGTTCAAATAAATATATCTCAAAAGAAGATTATATGAAGTATAAAATAAAGCCTGAAATTAATGATGTTTTTATGACAAGAATAGGTACAATAGGCAAATGCTCAGTATTTGATAAACAAGTTGATCTTGCTTATTATGTATCTTTAGCGTTGATTAGACCTGATACAAGTATTATTTTACCTAAGTATTTGAAATATGTTATTGAAAGCAATATTGGTAAAGATGAATTATATAAAAGAACTTTAGTTCATGCTGTTCCAATAAAAGTTAATAAAGATGAAATAGGTAAAATTGTTTTACCTGTTCCAAGTATTGAGGATCAAAAGAAAATAATTGATAAACTTGATAGATTTGAAAAACTAACTGAGTCTATATCAATTGGTCTTCCTGCTGAAATAGAGTTAAGAAGAAAACAATATGAATATTATAGAAATAAATTATTAAGTTTTGAGGAGTTGAAAGTTAATGAGTAAAATAGGTTTAATTAGTGAAAATGATAACTCTACAGTACTAGCAGAATATGAGCTGCTTAATAAAGTAGCTACTTCATATCAAAGTGAAGATGCTCTTGAAAAAGAATTAATTAAGATATTAGTTGAACAGGGTTATGAAAGATTAAATATTAAATCTGAAGATGAATTAATTCTTAATTTAAGAAGACAATTAGAAAAACTTAATAAATATACTTTTACAGATGGAG
>CACZPQ010000076.1 GCA_902783185.1 uncultured Erysipelotrichaceae bacterium | reverse complement strand
GCTATAACTATTTTATTTTTATTTAATGAAAGAAATTGAGCCCAAAAACTAAATGTTGAGTTAGACATTATGAAATTTTTACAATTTGACATTAGTTTTAAATCTTCATATTGATTATTTTTCCAATCAATAATTGTAGTATTATTATCAAATTTCATATTTTCTTTAACCCACTTGATATCATCAGAAAATACATAGTATTTCGGATTTTTAACTCTTTTATTCATTTCCTTTATTGCGTCATAGTAATAATCTTTTGTACATACTTCAAGCGTTGACCCCACATAATCTCCCCTTCTTATATGTATACATACGGAATTATTAGTCAACATTTCTTTTTGTATTAGAGTGTTTTTATCAGAGAGGTTAATATTAACTTGTAATTCTTGTTTAATAGTTTCAATATTGTCTTTGAAATATTTTTCAGATTGAAAATAACCAACCATATAATTGTCATTTACTTTAATATTATCCAATTCTATGTAACCATCAACAACCAAATAAATTCCTATAGAGTTTAAATATGATTCTATGTAATTCATAAATACTAAACCCTTTTTTGATTTACTTAAAAAAACCCAATAAAAGCCATACAATAAATATGTTATAAATCCTTTTAAACTTCTAGTATTATCAGTAATTTTTATGTCATTAGATATATTTAAATTATTTAATCCATATACATTGTGATTTTTATTTGTAATACCAACTAAATCAATTACTGCTTCACATTTATTATTTAGCTGCATATTTCTTAAAACTGCATATTGAAACATTTGATTACCAAGTCCACCCATTAATCTAATAGTAAGTTTAGGATTAGAATTAACAATTCTTTTAGAATAAAATAAATATCCACCTAATATAAATAATAATTCTATTAACATGATCAATAGATATGCCATACTTGCACCATTAATTCCATTATTTTGAACTAAGTAATTAGATAGAAGAATAGACATGAAAAACAATATAATTAAACTAACAACTTGATAAAGATTTTTTCTCATAGCTATTAAAACCTGAGAATATATTGAATAAATAGAGTAAAATAATGATCCAATAATTATAATAATTAAATTAAATAATTGATTATTTAGTTTAATACCATATAAAAGTTCAAGAACAGGAATACCCATAAATAACGCAATAATTATTGCAAACAATCCTACTAAACTAATTAATAACGTTAGTTTAATCAACAAACTATTAAGTTTTTTTATTCTTTTCTCTTTAATAAACATGGCTATATTATTTAAAAATGGTTGAACAATATATAAACTGATAAGCGAAACAAAAGATGATGGTAAAAAAATGATTCCAAATACTCCTTGAATTTCATTAGTTGATAATGCGTCAATTGCATATTTAGACGAATTAATAACATAAATAGCTAAAAAAGAAAACAAAAATACAGAAAAACCTTCAATTAATAAAATTATATTTTTAGTTTTATCAAATTTTCCTTTTGTCATACTCTTTTTAACTAGTTTGAAATCTATTAACAATAAATATAATATATTAATAATCATTATTATTATTGATGAAACAATTATATTTTTAAATAGTACAACAGAAATAATAAAAGCAATTATTAATAAAAGTGCCCTTAAAAAAATGGATACTCCAACTTTGTATACTCTATCTTTTTTTTGTATTATAGCATGTAAAGAATCAATAAAAGCATCAGTGCCACGATAAATAGTAAGCGCTAATATTAATAAGATTTTATCCATACTATAATTCATTATAAAACAAAATAGTAGTGTTAATATAACCATAATTATACAAGTTGTTAATCTATTATTTATATAGTCAGTATCATAATATCTATTTGACGTATCCGTAATTTGAAAAGACTTTCCATAATATACACCAACTATGTAAAAGGTACAAGCAACGGCGTATGCAAAAGTAAATTTACCGGCCTCTTCAATTCCAACAAACCTTGTTACAATAATCATATATATTAATGATGTAAAACCAAAAAACATTAGTCCACCCATATACCACAATATATCCCATAAATTCACTTTTTTATTCAAAATATTCACCTACCATTTAATATCAATCTTTAATTTAGTTATCATAAAATTATATATACATAAAAATAATTTAAATATATTTAATCTATACATTACAATAATAACATGAATTGCAATTTTTTTTATTAATCTTCCTTTTACTTTTATTTTAATATTTTTCCAATCACTAAAATTATCATTCATATATTGTTTTACATTTTTTAACCATTTATTAATATTTATATCCTTCTTATTGTATAATCTACTTGGAACAGATATACAATTATGCATAATTACTTGCATTGTTAAAAAATTATGAATATTTTTTGAATACCCATTTTTTATATATTTATCTTTTATTACCAATAAGTCGTCTTCAAAATCAATGGCATTTTTTAAATTAAAATTAGCCATTCCTGATGATTTTTTTACCATATAATGCCATAAAGGCTCCTTAATAAACTTAATATTCTTTACTCTAGGAATAAATTCTAAGTAATAAATCATATCTTCATTTGCATGTTCAATAAAATCAATATCTTTTATAATTTTTTTTGAAAACAATTTTCCCCAACAAGCAGGATTTAAAAATGCCACTTCCATAAAATTTTCATCTGATAAAGTTAATTCATCATAAGGCATATTTATCATTTCAGTACAATAAACTTTTTGTGTTTCTTCATCAATTCTATCAAATCCACAACAAACTATATCATAACCTTCTTTTATAGTACTAACCAATTTTTCGATAGCATTATCTACTATATGATCATCACTATCTAAAAACAAAATATAGCTTCCAGATGCCTTTTTTAATCCAAAATTTCGTGCAGTACCTATCCTACATGGTTTTATATGATAAGATATTATTCTTTTATCAATACTTGCTAATTCATCACATATTTTACCTGAATTATCAGATGATTCATCATCAACACATATTATTTCAATATTTTTATATGTTTGATTAATTAGTGATTTAATACATCTTTCTATGTAATTTTCAACATTATGAACGGGAATTATTACACTTACTTTATCTTTATTCATGTTGTATCACCAAATTACTTATCTTTATTATTTTTTTCTCTTAACACACTAACTTCTTGTGCTAAATCAGTTACCTTCTCTTGCAACTTTGATATCTTATTACTAAAATTAAAATCTAATATTAATAAAAATACCACACAAAATGTTAAAAATAATGCAGGTGCATATTCGACACCTATTATTTGTGCAATCCAATTAATTGAATAAGGAAAAATTGACAACAACAACATTACTACTGACATTAATATCCAAACAAAACTCGTCTTAATACTAAGATGTTCTTTTCTAACCGAATGCAATATATATAAGATTATAATTATAGATAGAAATATAAAATATAAATTATTCATAACTACTTAACTCTCCTTTTACCAAAGTTTTTTAAAAATATAACTATACAAGTATACAATTGTTCAATCATATACTTTATTGGTTTTATTATACCTGAATGCATAGACGTTCCATTTTCTCTTAATCTCATTTTAACAGGTACTTCTTTTATTTTATACCCTTGAAGTAACATTTCAATAACTAAATTAGCATCAGGATATTCGGGGTATTCACCAATTTTAGAATACTTTTCTATTACTTTTTTATTTAAACATTGAAATCCTGATAAAGGATCTGCAATCTTTTGATGACAAAATAGTCTAACTAATAATTCAAACATTTTTGTTCCTATACGTCTAAAGAATGGACAAGGATATCCCATTTCTTTAACATATCTTGAACCAATAACTATATCTACTTTTGATTTTTTTATTTCATGATAAAGTTTTTCTGCTTCTTTAGCAATGTGTTGACCATCAGCATCCATTTGAATAACATAATCATATTTATTATCCCTAGCATACTTTAATCCTGTTTGGATTGCCATTGCATACCTCATATTAAATATGTTAGTAATGCATTTAACATTGTTCCTTTCAACTATTTCTCTTGTATTATCCGTTGAACAATCATTAATTACCAATATATCCGCATAATTAATATCCTTTTTTATTTCTTTTAAAACTTTTTCTATATTTTTTTCTTCATTATATGCAGGTATAATAATTAAAACTTTATCTTTCATAATAAACCTCCCATATTAATAATAAAATATTATTAACATTAAAATATATTGTAACAATACTATATTAACAAAATTATAACTAATACTCAACTCACGTTTAATTTTATTTTTATTTGGCATTAATATTATCAGCAATGGAGCTAATACTGGAATAAAATATCTACCTTGTACTCCATCCACAACCAAACTGTTAGGTGCTGTAAATTCAAAATATAGTGCACCAAATACTGAAGCAAGAATCAAAAGTATTCCTAAAAATATTACCAACCTTTTCAATTTATTAATTTTTAATCCATTATTGGATATAATTAAATATATAAAGTATGCTATATATGCATATACAAAGAAATCATCCATCTTAAATCTAAACCAACCAAAATAACCAAATAATCCATTTAAATATATCATTCCGTATTTATTAATAGTATTATTTGCTATTGTAAAAATTAATAATGGATTATGAAGAATATTATTATAATTAATTGTGTCCCTAATTACGCTTGGCCCATCATATCCAATACTAAATAGTGTGGTTATTAAGTAACTAATAATAAATGATATTAAAACACATAATATAAGATATATATACTTATTATATTTTTTTTCATTAAAATTACCATCATTAGTAGCTATTAGTAAAAATAACAATGGTAAATAAATAGCTTTAATATTAATAATTATAATACTACTGATGACTAACAATAAATAGTACCGAATATTAACTCTATCCTTGTTTTTTATAGTTAATCCTAAAATTAATGCAATAATTAATAAACATATTGAATTTAACAAAGAATCATATGAATAAGAAATTGCTTGTTGGATAAACATTGGCATTAAACCTAAAGATAAAAATATTTCCTTATATTTAGGTGCAATTTTAATTGCAAAGTAAACAATTATCATAGATAATAAGCAATTTAATAATCTACCAACAAAGAATATAATTATTGGTGAATCACAAAATATATCAGCTAATTTAATGCCTATACCAGACACAAAATATGCAATTTTATGGTCAGGTGACAAATAATTCGAAGGTAATTTATAAACAATATTTTCTTCATTATTAAAACATTCACCTATGCTATTAACATCAAATACCATGTCATCTTTTGAAAGTTTCGAATAATCTATACAATCCATATTTTTTGGAACTACAACATTACCCTCAGCAATAAAACTACCAGTATTTTTAAAATCTATTTGTGATAATTGATATGAATTATAAAAATGGTATGGTTCATCAGGCACCTGGTAAGGTGGCATAATAAGCAAAATTGGTAATACATAAAATAAACAATATATAATAAACATTTTTTCAACAGACGTTTTTTTATTATTTATATAATAATTTATACCTAAAAATATCATTATTATAAGTACTAAAAGCAATAATTTAAAAGAAACAATATCTTGTTTTTTTATAAAATACATTGCAATTTCATTAGTTTCAGAATTCTTATACAAAGTTATTATGTTATTCATATCAGTTTTAACGGGAACAATTTTTACATTATACTCATTTATTGTTGATAGCTCTGCATTATCATTCAATGAAAAACATTTAAAACTATTATCAGTTAATTCATTTGTAGAAAAGTTCTCACTATATACTAAATTATTCATGTGATAAAGTTCATATCGATATTCAGAATCAATCTTTTTTCCATATGTTCCAATTAATAAACAAACATTACTTGGTTTTACATCTACTTTTACATTTGCAAATGATATATCCAATGGTTCATCTATAATAGGACCAGTAATCGCATCAGATATAGTTTGACTATACAACATATAATCATTATTATTTATATAAAACTTATATATAGTACAAATAGATATAATGAATAATATAAAAACAAATATGTTTTTTGGTAAAAACTTAAATATTATTCCAAAGTATTTATGATTAGTAATATGGTTCCATAAATTATTAATAAAATCACAAAAGGTTTTAATATTTTTTTTCAATAAGTTAAAAATATTAAAATCATTTTTTAATAAATAAATTACAAATAATAAGCATAAACTTTCAAGAAATAAAAATCTAGGAATAGATATTATTTCGTTAGGATAATAAAATTTTTCAATTATAAAAGGAATAAATAGTATTAAAAGACTAATGATTATAAATGAAATTCTATTATAAT
The DNA here is from genome assembly GCA_902783185.1 of uncultured Erysipelotrichaceae bacterium. Lineage (GTDB taxonomy): Bacteria > Bacillota_I > Bacilli_A > RF39 > UBA660 > RUG12834. The sequence goes on along the minus strand of CACZPQ010000076.1, from coordinate 5,667 downwards.
TTCTTTTTTTATCTCTTTGATTCATATATATCCTCCCTAAATTATTTTTCTAAATATTATTTTTTTGTTGGTAACATAAACCATCCTCTTTTACTAAAATTACAATTGTAAAAAGGATCATTGTTAATAATATCATTGAATTTTTTATACATATATTCTTGTTCTTTGGTAAATCTTTCCATTTTTTTTGAAGTAGTATCAAGACCTCTTGTCTTTGATTCATAATGATATATTTCAACCTGTGGAACAAAGACATTATAATAGCCTTTCTCAAGAAGTTTTATATTAAAATCAACATCATTGTATGCTACTTTTAAATCTTCCTCTAATCCACCAACTTCTAAAAATTTATCTTTTGATACTACCATACAGGCTGCTGTATTTCCAGCATAATTATATGGAACTCTTAATCTTCCATATATTCCTAAATCTTCTTTTGATGAGCCAATATACGCATGTGAAGCAACCCCACCTAATCCTAGTATTATTCCACCATGTTGCACAGTATTATCTGGATATAATAGTTTTGCTCCAACCGTTCCTATATGCTTTTGACTAGCAAATCCAACCATTATATTTAACCATTGGGGAGTAATAATTTCAGTATCATTATTTAATAAACAAATATATTCACCCTTAGATTTTTTTACTGCATCATTATTAATTTTTGAATAATTAAATTCATAATTTGCATCTACAACATTAAAATTACTATACTTTTTTTTATAATTATTAAATAAATCATATGTTTCTTTTTTTTCACTATTATTATTAACAACAATTACTTCATAATTATGATACTCAGTTTTTTTAAATAATGATTTTAAACACGTATCTAATGTTTCAGCATAATCTTTAGTTGGTATTATTATAGAAACTAATGGTTCTTTTTTTATTTTATAGTTAACAAAATAATACAATGACTTATCGTCAACCATTACATCAGCGTCTATTTTCCTTCTTTTTAAAGCATTGGATATTGCAATTTTACCTTTATCTAAAGCATAATTTTTATTATCCATAGTCATTGATGTTGAACCCTCAACCATACGCCAATGATAAAGGATTTTTGGAATATGATAAATATTATTTGTAAGTTCCGTTACTTTTAAGAAAAGGTCATAATCTTGAGCACCTTCTAATCCAATTTCAAATCCACCCACTTTAGTAACTAATTTCTTTCTAATTACAGATAAATGACAAATATAATTTAAACTAAGTAACGTGTCTGGTGAAAAATTTGGTTTAAAATTTGGATCGCATCTTTTCCCATAAAGATTAATCTTATCTTCATCACTATAAATGAAGTCAATTTTTTTATTTTTATTTAATACTTTTACTACTTCAGCTAAAGCATCTGGTGTAAGCAAATCATCATCATCAACAAGTGCAATATACTCTCCCTTTGCAATATCTAATGCACTATTTGAACACGCCGAAATATGACCATTTTCTTTTCTATATACAACTTTAATTCTTTTATCTTTTTTTTCATATTCTTTTAAAGTACTAATGGTTTCTTTATTTTTTGAACAATCATCAGCAATGCATATTTCAAAATTTTGATAACTTTGATTTAGTATTGAATCTAAGCACTCAGACAAATATTTTTTTTCAATATTATACACTGGAATAATTATAGATATTAATGGTTCATATTTTTGTTTGGTGTAATCTTGATGTTCTTCAAATTTTTCTATCCAGTCATTATAATCAACTAAATCAAATGGATTATTATATAATTTAATACCTCTTTCCTTTATTCTTTGAATAAAATGTCTAAAGTACTTACCCCACATCTTTGGTGGAACCAAAAAGTGATATTCATTCCAAAAAAACTTTATTCCTTTAAATATCGTAATAAATATTGATTTTATAATATTTAAAAAATTTTTAATATAATTAACAATTTTTTTGTATGCTTTAATAATAGATATATTTTCCAATCTACTTATAAAATATTTTTTATTATCAATTTCAATAAAAACTTCAATTACTTTAACACTATTATCAAATGTAGAAAATAGAGCAAAATCACCAACATTGTTAACAATGTCTAGTGTATAATCAATCTCTTTACCATCAGCTAAAACAATAAACTTATAATTTCTTTCAGTTATGGTTCCAACCAATGTTAACATAGGATTTTTAACGCCATTTATAGATTGAGATCTTAATCCTATAAAATCATATTTCATGCCTAAACCTCCTCAGCAAATCTCTTTTCAAGTTTTTTAAATACACAATAACAAAGAATTAAAACAATTAATCCTCCTACTAAAAGAATTAATAAATTTAATATTTGTGGTACTTGATGAACATAGAAAATATCCCTATATGCATTAATTATATGTGCAAGTGGATTAAGTCTAAATATCCACATAAACCATCCACTAAACATTTCTGTTGAATATAAAATTGGAGTAGCATAGAAGAATAAATTAAGTAAAAATATAACCATATATTCAACATCTTTTACATATACATTGAATGCAGATAATAAGAATACTAATGCTAACGAAAATATGTATTGTACTATTGCAATAAGTGGTAAGAATACTAAATGCCAAGATAATCCAACACCACCAAATATAACGAATAATATAATTATTAAACATGATATTAAGAAATTAATTAAACCAGATGTTACTATCGAAATAGGTAGTATTTCTCTAGGAAAATATACTTTTTTAATTAAGTTTGCATTATTGGTAACACAAGTTGTTCCGTTTGTTATTGAATTAGTAAACCATGTCCATGGAATAATACCACATATTAAAAATATTAAATAATTGCTAGTTTGAATTCTCATGATATATGGGAAAACTATAGCATATACAACAACTTGTAATAATGGATTAATAAATGACCAAAGTACTCCAAGAAAAGATGCTTTATATTTTCCTCTTATATCCTTCTTCACATTTGTTTTTAGAAGTTCTCTATATTGATATAATTCTTTAAATAAAGCCATACTTATGCACACTCCTTCAAGTAAGAATCAACTACTTCATCACACTTACCATCTTTAGCTATTTCTCCGTTTCTTAACCATATTGCTCGATCACAAAGTTTTTTTATTGAGCCTAAGCTATGAGAAACTATTACAATAGTTTTATTACTTTTAGATAATTCTTCTAATTTAGTAAAACATTTATCTTGAAAATGTTGATCTCCAACAGCAAGAATTTCATCTATTAATAGTATTTCAGCATCAACATTAATTGCCACACTAAATGCTAGTCTCATATACATACCTGAGGAATAAGTACGAACAGGGCTATCAATAAATTCTCCTAATTCAGAAAATTCAATAATATCATTTAATCTATTATCAATCTCTTCTTTAGTTAATCCAAATATTGAAGCATTAAAATAAATGTTTTCTCTTCCAGTAAAATCTGGATGAAAACCCGCTCCTAATTCTAATAAAGATGTTAGTTTTCCATAAGTCTTAACAGTTCCCTTATTTGGATAAATAATCTTTGTCATTAATTTTAATAAAGTAGATTTACCTGAACCATTTACTCCAATTAAAGCTACTGTTTCACCTTTATTAATTGTTAAATCAATGCTTTTTAAAACCGTTCTTATTTCAGGCTTATTTTTCCATCCACGAACAATTCTTTCTTTCATAGTATTTGCTTTATCAGAATAAAGTTTAAATGTTTTTGTCATATTTGTAACTTTTATTGCAACATCATTATTCATACAAATAATCTCCTGTTCTCTCACTAATTAGTATACCAAAAAAACTAGTAATAATCTACTAGTTTATTGTTTTTTTCTAAATATTGATTTAAATTTATAAAACTTATTTAATATTCTATATCCTTTTGAATTATAAATATTATTTAGTTCATTTTTATAATCATTCTTTTCTTGAATTAAGCAATTTATATCATTTTTATATTTATTGTTTAATTCATTTATAATACTAAAGTATTTATTATCAGATATTTGTTTATATGTATTAAATAAATATCTCTTTAATAAGTTTATTTGTTTGCTTGTTAATTTATATTCTTTATTCATAATAATACAAATTGCATCTAATAATTTATCGTTTGATTTAGTAATACTATCCTTAGATATATACACATTTAAAAGTATCTTATTCGTAAATGACATATTTACTTCACTAACTATTCTTAAAAAAAAGTCATAATCTTGAAATCTTGGTATTGATTCATCAAATTTATACTTTTTTATAATACTTGCTTTAATTAACATTGTTGATAAAGAAATATAATTTCCATTGCATAGTTCCTCAACGATCATATTATTATTTATACTATTTATTTGTTTCTTGTTAGGAATAATTGCTATTTCGTTATTGTTATACCTCTTTAACATACAAAAATCCATATCTGTTTTCTTTTTTATTAAATTATTATATTGCGTTTCTAATTTATCATATATATATTCATCATCACTATCTTGAAATGTAACATATTTTCCAGTTATTTTTTTTAAGGCATAATTTCTTGCATAACAAGCCCCTTTATTGTTCTTATATGAGTAATACTTTACTCTAGAATCACACTTACTAATTTTATTAACAACATCTTTTGTATTATCAGTAGATCCATCATCTACTACTATTATTTCAATATTGTCATATGTTTGTTTTAAAACACTATTGATGGATTTTACTAACTCTTTAGCTCTATTATAAGTCGGTATTATAACAGATATTTTATCATTATATTTCATATTTCCTCCATATTATTATATACTACATAAAAATTCTAAATCTTTTGAAGTACATATATATACATCAGTTACACCTTTGTTTAAATATCCACAACAAAATTCAATATTATTTTTTGTTAATTTATCCTGCAATAATCTAATTGTATTTTGTTCACCTATTCTGTTACAATCATCTAATAAAATTATAAATGAATCTTCCAAGCACCCAGGAACAATATCTAATATATCCATTCTTGCATATTCAGTACCACCAACTGGAGCATCAATTAATAAAAGATCAAATTTTTTGTCATCGAATTCCTTCTTAAAATTCTTATATGCATTATATTCTATTCCATTATAATTTTTTTTGCAATTATCTAGTAGATGAAAATTAACCATATGAGACATATCAGTATTATTTTTAAAAAAAGCTACCCACTCTTTATTATGTTCAACGATATCATGGTGTATATCTTTATAATAACTAGCATATGCATTTGTTATTTTAGTCGACTGTCCTAAACCTAATTCTAATATTTTTTTAGGTTTAATTTCATTTAGACATCTATATAGTATGTATGCCATATTATATCCAATTGACCAGGATGTTAATGATAAAGGTTCGTTAAACCACTTACTATTTTTAATAGTATCATGAAAAATATTAGCATATACAAGTTCATTCGAATTTCTTTCTATTTTATCTAGTTTATTTATAATATTTTCAAATGATGATGAATTATTATTTTTTAATTCTTGTATTTCCTTTAGTTCCCATTCATTTAATGAAATATTACTATATATTTTTTTTAATTTGCTTTTATTCATTGATTATCACCACTTTTAAAATAACAAAAAATATAGATTATTGCAAGTAAATACAAAAAAATATGTTGCCTGTCAAAACAACATATTTTTAAGTGTAAGAATGAATTATATATATAATTGACAGATTATACATATAATCTC
>CACZPQ010000075.1 GCA_902783185.1 uncultured Erysipelotrichaceae bacterium | reverse complement strand
TTGCTTGACATTATTTACTTAATTTTCTTACATATTTTACATGATTATAATTAATATTATTTTCATTAACTTCCTTTAATATTGTTTTATTCCACTCTTTTTCATTAAAGTAAGGAAAGAAAACATCTGCATCTTTATCTTCTTGATCTATTTCAGTCAATAGCATTTTATTAGCATATTCAATAAATTGACTATATATCGATGCTCCACCAATAACCATTACTTCATCTTTATAATATTCAATGAAACTTAATAATTTATATATATCATGAAATACAAATATATTATCTTCATCTATTTCTCGATGAGTTAAAATAATATGTTGTCTATTTTTCAATAAATGAGGTAATGAATAAAACGTATTTAAGCCCATTATAATTGGCTTACCAATAGTATTTTCTCTAAAAAATTGCATATCTTCTTTTAAATGCCATATTAAATCATTATCTTTTCCTAGTTCATTATTCTTGCCAATAGCAGCAATCATTGTTATATTTTCCATTTTTATCACCCACGAATGTTATTATAACATAATATCAAAAATATTGACATATTATTGAAATATAGTATAATTATTATTGCAACTTAATTTGGCAGTGTTATTTTAAAAAAAAGATGTGTTTATCTCTAAAAAATTAGCGTATTAGTATCTTTACTGCCTAAAGAGAAAATATTAAGATAAACTCCCCTTTTGATTAAATAACGTTCCTTTTTTAGTAGCAAATATTAAAGAAAGGAGAAATACTTATGTCTAGATACACAGGACCTCAATACAAAAAATCTCGTCGTTATGGTTTTTCTACATTAGAAAATGGTAAAGATTTAGCTAAGAAACCATATGCACCTGGTATTCATGGAAATGATAGAAGAAGAAAACCAAGTGAATATAGTGTACAGTTACAAGAAAAACAAAAGATTAGATTTATGTATGGTTTATCAGAAAAACAATTTAGAAAAACATTTGATAGAGCTCAAAAAATGGCTGGTATAGCTGGTGAAAATTTCTTATGTTTATTAGAATCAAGATTAGATAATATTGTTTATCGTCTTGGTATGGCTAAAACAAGAAGAGCTGCAAGACAAATAGTTAATCACGGACACATTGTTGTTAATGGAGTTAAAGTAGATATTCCTTCATATCAATGTAAACCGGGTGATGTTATTACAGTTAAAGAACAATCACTTGATCATCCAGCAATTAAAGAAGCTGTTGAAGCATCTTTAGGTACTCCTAAATTTGTTGAATTTGATGCTTCTAAACTTACAGGCAAATATTTAAGATTACCTGAAAGATCTGAATTAAATCAAGAAATCAATGAATCTCTTGTAGTAGAATTCTACAATAGATAATAAAAAGAACTAATAATAGTTCTTTTTTTATTGTAATTCAACAGTTAATATTGAATCATTAGTAATGATAGCATTTTCTTCAATACTTTGTGTTGTTACTCTACCATAGCCAGATATATTATATCTTAATCCTATAAAGTTACAGAATGTGACTATTTCATTTTCTGACCAATTAATTACATTAGGCATTAAATAATTATCTTCAGAAGTAAGAATAAATACTTTACTTCCAGCTAATACTTTATTTCCTTTTTTAGGATACAAATTAATTACATATTTTCCATCACCAACAATAATTGGAGTAAGTCTTAATGCTTTTAACTTTTCTTCAGTTTCTTCAATAATTGTGTTTAAATAGTTATCTAAAGTTACTATTTCTTGATCATACTTATTATTTGCTTTTTCATCTATATCTTTATATTTTGCTATTTCTTCAACTACTGTTTTAACTGCATCAGCCATTTTTTTAATACTTCCACTAAATTGTTTAACAGATACATACATTACATATTTTGGATCATCAGCAGGAAACAAACCAGCAAATGATCTAACATAGTTTAGTGGATTTGTACTACTTGCTGGAAGATATCCACCTTTTGGAGATGGAATATTTGCTGTTCCTGTTTTTCCTATTAGTTTGATGTTATTTGGTTGATAATATCTTGCATCAGTTAGATTTAAATAGATTGCATCAGACATCAACTTTCTTATTTTATCAATAGATTCTTTAGATGCTACTTGACCTATTTCTTCTCTACCACCTTGATAAACTACTTCTTTTGTATTTGGATCAACTATCTTATCTACAATATAAGGTTTTAACATAACACCATCATTAGCAATCATTGTTAGAGCTTGTATATTTTGAATTGGAGTTGTAGTTATACCTTGACCAAACGCTGCAGTAGCTATTTCAGATTCATAAGTAAATTTAATAGTACCATCAACTTCACCAGGTAATGTAATACCTGTCTTTTTCCCAAACCCAGCTTTTTCGTAAAAATCTCTTAAATTACCTGCACCAATTTTTAATGCTAATCTAGCTGCAGCAGTATTTGAAGATCTTGCAAAACCTTCATCATAAGGAATATTTCCCCATCCAACTTCATTATAATCATGAATTGAAGTATCACCAACTTTTAATTCACCAGATAAGTATTTATCTTCACCATTATACTTACCTGCTTCCATTGCTGCTAAAAAGGCATATATTTTCATTGTTGATCCTGGTTCATATTGATATGATACCATTGGATTAAGATAAGATTTCATATCCTGTTTATTTAAATTAAATGTTGGATTTGATGCACTACCAAGGATTGCACCTGTTTTAGCATCAGCAATTGTAAAAGTTAACCAACTCATATCATTTTTATCAGAAAGTCCCTGAACAGCTTGTTCTAAAAACATTTGAATATTAGAATCAATTGTTAAATAAATATCTTTTCCTTCTTTTGGTTCAATTCTTTTTTCAGTTGAATTAGGAAGACGATAACCATATGCATCAGTTTCATATGTTGAAGAACCATCTTCACCTTCAAGTTCATAATTGTAATAACTTTCAATACCCATTTCTCCAGTAATTTTTCCATCATCATCAGCTCTTGCATATCCAACAATATATGGGGCTAATGTTGCCATTTTATAATACCTTTTAGTACTTTGAATAAAACCAATACCAGGTAATTCAAGACTTTCTATTTCTTGTTTTAATAATTCAGAAACAGCAGCACCACCTGGCCTTAACTCTACTTGGTATGGTGTTGCTCCAGATGCCATTTTCATATTAAGTCTTGCTAAAATATCTTCTTCACTCATATTTATAAGTGGAGATAGTTCTCTAGCCGTTTTTTCTTTATCAATAACATGTCTTGGATTATTAATATCTTTTGTTCTTGATTCTGAAAGATAAGCTACTACAGTATATGAATTAACTGATTGAGCTAACGTTTCATCACTAACATCATATATTGTCCCACGAGATGCATATAAACTCTTTGTAGTTGTATTTCTATTTTTGGCAAATTCAGCAATATCTACACCATCAACTTCTTTTAATAAAGCTATTCTACCCAATTGATATAAGGCAACACCAAAGCAAAACAAAAGAACTATTATAAGGATTTTATTAATTTTAATAGTTCTTTTCTTTATCATTTTTATTCACCTTCTATAACTTTTATATTATTATTATTATAAGTCAAACCTTCTTCTGTTGCAACTTCTCTTATTTTATCTAAAGAAGCCAATTCATTTATTTTCATATTTAAGGATTCATTAATACTACTTTGATATTCTATTTCTTCTTTTAATTTTTCTACTTCTATGTTTGATTCAGATAATTTTGCTTGTGTAAAAACATTTAAAAGAGGTGTTGCAATTAATAACATAAATATAGTAATTATTAAGAACCTTTCTCCTTTAAGTCTTCTTACATTCTTTTTATTCTTTTTCATATTAATCAAATCCTTTCTATTATTCTTAATTTTGCACTTTTACTTCTTGAGTTTTCTTTTATTTCATCTTCACTTGGAAGAATTACTTTCTTATTAATTATTTTTATTTTTGGTTTATATTCATCTGGAATACTAGGTAGTCCTTTAACCATTTCATTTACTTCACTAAAATCTTTAAATATTTTCTTTACTATTCTATCTTCTAGAGAATGAAATGTTATAACACTCATTCTTCCTCCACTTTTAAGTAAATCAATTGCATCTGGTAAAACTTTAGTAAGTACATCTAATTCCTTATTTACTTCAATTCTAATTGCTTGAAATATATTCCTTTCTGGATGATGTAAATTAAAGTATTTTTTACCAACTGCTTCTTCAATAACTGATACTAATTCTCTAGTAGTATTAATAGGTCTTGAATTAACAATACACTTAGCTATTGCTTTACTTAATTTTTCTTCACCATATGCATAGAAAATATCTATTAATTCACTTAGTGAATAATTATTAACTATTTCATATGCTGATAAAGAATCATCTTGATTCATTCTCATATCAAGTTTTGCATCACTTTGAAAACTAAATCCTCTAGTTGCATCATCAATTTGAGGTGATGATACCCCTAAATCAAAAAGTATTGCATCTACTTTTTCAATACCTAATTCATTTAATTTTTCTTTCATATTAACAAAATTTGAATGAATTATTGTGAAGTTATTTGCTATTTGACCTAAGACGTCTTTAGAATAATTAATTGCTTCTTTATCTTGATCAAATGCATATAAATGACCTTTGGGAATACTTTTTAAAATAGATGATGAATGACCAGCATATCCTAAAGTTGCATCAACAACAACTGAGTTATCTTTTAAATTAAGACCTTGGATAGCTTCTTTCTTTAGAACTGAATAATGTTTCATAAGTCAACATCCATAAATAAGTTTTCAGCTATATCTGAAATCTTATCTTCATAAGATTTAATAAAATTATTCCATTCATCTTTATCCCAAATTTCAATTCTATCTCCTGCTCCAATGATTACACATTCTCTTTTTATTCTGGCATAATCTTTTAAGTTGGAAGAAATAACGATACGTCCAGATTTATCAAGTTCTACATTAGATGCACCAGAGAAAAATGATCTTTTGAAGATTCGAACATCTTTTTTAGTGAAAGGAAGACTTTCTAATCTTGAAACAACTTTGTCCCATTCATTCTTAGAAAAAATGTAAAGACATTTTTCTAAACCTTTGGCAATAACAAAGTTACTCTTTAATTCATCACGAAAGTTACTTGGAATAACAATTCTTGACTTTTCATCTAAATTATGACAATATTCACCCATGAACATAGTTATTCCCCACTTTCTTCCACTTTGTACCACTGTACATTTTTATTTTATCTAATTATTATTTAAATGTAAATAAAAGAAATAAAAAAAACTTAACTTTTACGTTAAGTTTACATTTAATAAATTATGCTCTTGATGAATACTTACCATCATCAGTTGATATAATTATATGTTCTCCTTGATTAATAAATAAAGGAACTTTAACAGTATAACCTGTTTCAATAGTTGCATCTTTCATTGCATTATTAGTTGTATTACCTTTAACTGCTTCAGTTGTATCAACAACTTCAAATTCAATTTTTTCAGGTAAATCTAAACCAATTATTTCTCCATTATAGAAATTAATCTTTATTTCTAAGTTTTCTTTTAAGAATTTCTTTTCTTCTTCTACTTGAATTTCAGGAACTGAAACTTGTTCATAAGTTTCTGAATCCATAAATATATAATTATTACCATCTTTATATAGATAAGTCATTGGTTTCTTATCAATATGTGCTTTTTCAACTTTAATAGTACTATTATAAGATTCTACTGTAATAGATCCTGTCTTTAAATTTTTTAATTTTAATTTAACAATAGCAGCACCTTTTCCAGGTTTAACATGTTGAAAATCTTGAATAACACATAACTTACCATCAATAATAATAGTCATTCCGTTTTTAACATCATTAATATTTACAAACATCTTTAACTCCCCTTTCTTTCATTATTTAGATTCTTTAAATAATGTATGTTTACCACAAACTGGGCAAGCTTTTTTTATTTCTAATTTATCAGTAGTGTTTTTCTTATTCTTTGGAGTTGTATAAGTATACTTCTTGCATTCACTACATTTAATTGTTATATAACTTCTATCTTCTTTCTTTGCCATAATATTTATGCCTCCTTTTTAACTACATAGGTATTTTACCATATTTTATTTAAAATTCAAATAATAATTACATTTTTTCTTAAAATTTAATTCTTTCTTTAATATAATCTATTAATTCATCAACTTTAATAGTAACTTGTTTCATTGTATCCCTATCTCTTATTGTTACTGTATTATTATTTATTGTTTCATCATCTACTGTTATACACCAAGGAGTTCCAACAACATCAGCTCTTCTATATCTTTTTCCAATAGAACCAGCTTCATCATATGAAACATTAAATTCTTTTACTAATAAATCATAGATTTCATTAGCTTTATCTGAATGTAATTTTTTATTAAGTGGAAGTATTGTTGCTTTTATTGGTGCAAGTGCAGGTATTAAATGTAATACTTCTCTAATCTCATTATTTTCTAATACTTCTTTTTCATATGCATTAGCTATAACAGCTAAGAATAATCTTTCAACACCAAGTGATGGTTCAATAACATATGGAATATATTTTTCATTAGTCTCTGGATCTAAATATCTTAAATCAACTTTAGAATG
>CACZPQ010000074.1 GCA_902783185.1 uncultured Erysipelotrichaceae bacterium | reverse complement strand
TCATTATATTTTAATTCTTCTTTAGATATTCTTGTTATAACTCTTTTCTTTGGTGCAGTTGCTTTAGTAGATGTTGTTTTCTTTGTGGTAGACTTAACACTAGCACTCTTTTTTGTATTAGTAGTTTTCTTAGTAGTTGTCTTTTTTTTCTTACTTTCTTCCTTCATTTTCAACCCTACTTTCTTAAAATAATTTTAGCATAAGTTTTATAAATAGGCAAATAAATTAGATTAATTTACCTAGTTAACATAGTTTATTAAAGAAGGAGGAAAATATATGTTATTTGATAATGATATGATGATGTTTTTAACTAAAGATAATCAAAATAACAAAACAAATGATTTGGTTAATGAAAAAGAAGGATTAATTAGGGGTAATATGTTTGAAAGTGAATATAAACCTTATAAGAATTATAATCCAAATATAATTAATGCAAATAATGATAAGGATTCGTTATTTTTAAAATTATATGAAACTAATTTTGCAATTATCGATTTAAATTTATATTTAGATTTGCATCCAAATGATAATCAAATGTATGAAATATACAAAAAATATGTAAATAATTTTGAAAAGTTAAAGAAAATGTATGAAGAAAATTTTGGTCCACTTGAGATTACTTGTGTGGATAGTGATACTTATAATTGGATAAAAAATCCTTGGCCATGGGATAATGATGGAGGTAATCAATATGTTTAAATATTCAAAAAAATTGGAATTTCCAGTAAATATTAAAAAGAAAGATTTAGAAATGGCAAAATATTTAGTAACTGCACTTGGTGGTTCTGCTGGAGAACTTGCTGCCGCTACCAGATATTTTATTCAAAGTTTTTCTATGCCAGATGAAAGAGGTAAAGCATTACTTGTTGATATAGCAACTGAAGAATTAGCACATGTTGAAATTATATCAACAATGTTTAGACAACTTGTTAAAGATGCTACACCAGAAGAGATTAAAAAATATAATCTAGGAGATTATTATACAGAACATTCAAAAGGTGTATATCCAGTAAATGCTTCAGGTGTTCCTTTTGATGCAAAATATATACAATCAACTGGTAATCCTGTTGTTGATTTAGCTGAAGATATGGCTGCCGAAGAAAAAGCTAGAGCTTCATATGAAAGTATTATCGATTTAACTGATAATGAAGATTTATTAAATCCATTACTATTTTTAAGACAAAGAGAAGTAATTCATTATAATAGATTTAAAGAATTATATGAAGACTATAAAGATAAATATAATATGTAAAGAATCATTATGATTCTTTTTATATTGATTCTAATCTTTTCTTACTTTTTAGTTTTATTACAAAGTTTACTGGTATTACTGTTATAGCTATTAATAATACATATAATAATTCTTGCACAGTTAATCCATATGTTCTAAATATATCTTTACCATAATATATTAGATATATTTGAATAATTGATATTAAAGAAAATATCATAATAAATACTTTATTTTTAGATAAATGAGCAAATATATTTAATCTATGAGTTCTTGCATTCATTGCATTAAATATTCCCATAAATACAAACAATGCAAAATAAGCAGTCATTACATATTTTTCATTATCTCTAATAATAAATCTAAATAATGGAACTTTTAAAAATAATATACTAATTATTGCACTATATAATCCCATAAATAATATTTGTTTATACATATATGAATTAATTATCTTTGTTTTACTAGTTTTTGGTTTTTCTTTCATATATTCAAGTAATGGTGCTTCATAAGAAAATGCGACACCTGCTAATGTATCCATTATCATATTTAACCATAACATTTGAATAATAGTTACTGGTGTAGATATATGAATAAGTGGTCCAACAATTGCCATTATCATTGCACATAAATTAATAGTTAATTGAAAAACAATAAATTTTCTTATGCTTTTAAAAATGGTTCTTCCATAAAGAATTGCTTTTGTAATAGATTTAATATCATCATCTAATATAACTATTGTACTTGCTTCTTTAGCAACTTCTGAACCACTACCAATTGCAAATCCTACATTTGCTTTTTTTAAAGCAACTGCATCATTAACTCCATCACCACACATTCCAACTATAAGACCATTATTTTCTAAAACATCCACTAATCTACTTTTATCTGTTGGTAAAGATCTAGCAATTACTTTTAGTCTTGGATATATATTTATAATATCTTCATCACTTAATTTATTTAATTCTTCACTTGTAATTGCAATATCTTTTTCATTATTGATGATACCAGTTTCTCTGGCAATTGAAACTGCAGTTTCTAAAGCATCTCCTGTAACCATAATTGTTTGGATTTTAGCATCATATAATAAAGCCACTGCAGAACTAGCACTTTTTCTAACCTTATCTTTTATTAATATTATTCCTTGATAAGTTAAGTTAGATATATTTTTTGTATTAATATAATCAATTGATGAACATAAAACTAATACTCTTATTCCTAAATTGGAATACTTATTAATTAGTTTTTTAATTGATTCTTTATTATATAATACCTTTTTATTGCCATTTTCATCTAAATAATAATTACATTTATCTAATAGTACTTCACTAGCTCCCTTAATATAAGTTATATCATTATTTAATGTAACTAAAGAATACTTCTTATTACTATCAAATATTTCTTTATAAATAACTTTACTATTATCTTCTTTAATTGCATAGTTTAATAATGCTCTATCTGTTGAATTACCACCAATAATATTATTATTTTCATCTATTAAAGAAGAATTATTATAATATAAATTATTATTAATTTCTTGTCTTAAAGTATTATTTAATTCAGTTATATTACTAACTTCTTTATTATAAGTAATTAATTTATAAACATTTAATTTTCCCTCGGTTAATGTACCAGTTTTATCAGTTAATAATACATTTAAATTTCCTGATGTTTCAATACCAATTAGTTTTCTAACTAATACATTATCTTTCATCATTTTTTTCATATTGGAAGATAATACTAATGTTATCATCATAGGTAATCCTTCTGGGACAGATACAACTATAACAGTAACACTTAAAGTAAGTGCATATAATATATTTGAAAAACTATAATCTTTTGTTGTAAATATATAGACTATAAAAACAAGTAATGCTCCAATATAACCTAGGATAGATATTATCTTAGCCAAATGCGTTAATCTTACCTTTAATGGACTTATTGGTGCTTCATTTTGTATCTCTTTAGCCATTTTTCCAATTAATGTATTATCTCCAACATTCTCTACAATCATTTTTGCTTCCCCATCATATATAATTGTTGAAGAATAAACAATATCATTTATATCTTTTTTCTTTTCTTTAGCTTCTCCATTAATTGATGATTCATCAACTAATATTGAACCTTCAATAATTTTACCATCAGCAACAATTTTATCTCCAGATGATAAAATTACAATATCATTTTTTACTACATCAACACTATCTATTTCTTTTACTAAGTTATCTCGTTTAACTTTCACTTTAATATTACTTGTTGTATTTTCTAAATTTTCAAAAGCACTATCACTTCCATATTCTGAAATTGCAGATATAATGGATGATGATACTATAGCTATTAAAATTCCAATTGTTTCAAACCAATCAAAATTTCTAAATAAGAATATTATTTTTATTAATAAAACAATTAATAATATTTTTATAATTGGATCAGAAAATGTTTCTAAAACTAATTTTAGAAATGATTTTCTTTTAATTTTTGTATATGTGTTACTACCAAATTCTTTTCTTGATTTTATTACTTCTTCATTTGTTAGTCCCATTAATAACACCCATATAATTATATGAGTAATTACATAATAAAAGAACTCCGTTTAGCATTAGCAAAGCGGAGGTTTTTTCTATTTCTTTTATTCAGTTCTAAGTGCAATTACAGGATCTTGTTTTGAAGCAACATGTGCAGGAATAGATCCACCAACTAGAGTAAGAATAACACTAATAGTAATTAGTATTAATGCATGAATTGGATTTA
The DNA here is from genome assembly GCA_902783185.1 of uncultured Erysipelotrichaceae bacterium. Classification (GTDB taxonomy): domain Bacteria; phylum Bacillota_I; class Bacilli_A; order RF39; family UBA660; genus RUG12834. The sequence goes on along the minus strand of CACZPQ010000074.1, from coordinate 2,425 downwards.
ATACTGCAACATCTTTTAAATTAGTTAGTTTTTCTAATAAAGCATTTATTGGAATTGTTAATAAATTAGCTATTAATATACCAAGTAAACCAGAAGCTAACCCAATAATTATGGTTTCGGCATTAAACACACGTTTAATATCTTTCTTTCTTGCACCTAAGCTTCTTAAAATACCTATTTCTTTTGTTCTTTCTAATACAGAAATATAAGTTATTATTCCAAGCATTATTGAAGATACAATTAATGATATTGAAGAAAATGCAATTAATACTGCAGTTATTCCACCCATAATTGAACCAGTCATATTATTTACCATTTCTGCTTGATTGATAAATGAAACTTTATCGTTTTCTTCTTTACCTTCATTATATTTATTTAAATACTCAACTATCTTATCAGTAGCATCAAAATCTTTTGGATATAAATAAATGTAACCTGGTGTTTCTATCCCTCCAAGCATTAATGTTGCCATATGTCTAGAATATTTTCCTTGTTCAGTTTCTAAATCATATGAAACACCTGTAAATACATCATAATCAGCATTTTTTTGTGAAATAGCTATCTTAGATTTTCTATTTGTTTGACTAATATAATCATCTAATTCTTGAATATAATAGAATGTTGCTTTACTATCAGTTACACCAATAGTAGAATATTTATCTTCTTTAATTCGTACTATTCCAACAACTTTTAATGTTAAATTGTTTTTATTATTATATAGTTCATCATTTAATTCTTTTGGAATATAATAATTACCATATTGATTATAGTAATCATCATTTGGTACTACTTTTAAAGTTGAATTTAATATATCATCAAAAGTAAATTCTTCCTTTTCTAAACCTAATAGTTTTGCAAAATCATTTGAAATAGAATTATCCTTTGATATTTCAACAACAATTTCATCTTTTTGCGTTGGCATTCTTCCAGATAATACCTCATAATAATTATCAACAACAGTATTTGTAATATCACCATTTCTACTAGGAATAGGCATATAATTTACTGACAATGAATTTGCTGAAATATATTTATCTTGATATTTTTGAATGATATTATAATTAACACTACTATTAAACATGGAAGCAGATATATATTCTTCAGGAATATTTTTTATATAATCTACAAATTCATTAGTAAGAGGGTTGATTGATGATGAAGAAAATATACTTTTATCCTCTACTTTTTTTACTATCTTAGAATCAGTAAAATCATTTTCTGATTCTTCTTTACTCATTCCACTTTCAGATGATATTAAACTTTTCATATTTTCAGATGATAAATTCATTTTTGTTGCAGAAATAACAATTGGCATTGCATCACTTATTTGATGTTCAAATATTACTATCTGATTTTGAAATCCATTTGATAACGCTAGTATTAAGGCTATACCAATTATACCAATAGATGATGCAAAAGCAGTTAGAATAGTTCTTCCTTTTTTTGTTCTAATATTATTAAGTGATAAATGAAGAGCAGTAAAAAATGACATCTTTGTTTTATTTAATTTATAATCTTCATTTGATTCATTACTTTCTAGCGAATTAGTATCATCTTCAATTTTACCATCTCTCATTTTAATTACTCTATCAGCATATAGATTAGCTAAATCTGGATTATGAGTAACCATTATTACAAGTTTATCTTGAGATATAGATTTAATTAAATCCATTATTTGCTTACTAGTCTTAGTGTCTAATGCACCAGTTGGTTCATCTGCTAAAATTATTTCTGGATCATTAGCTAAGGCTCTTGCTATAGCAACCCTTTGCATTTGTCCACCAGATAACTGATTTGGTTTTTTATGAGCATGTTCTTCTAAACCAACTTTTTTTAATAACTCATATGCTTTTTTCTTTCTATATTTAGCACTTTTACCAGATAATGTCATTCCCATTTCTACATTATCTAAAATACTAATATGACTTATTAAATTATAACTTTGAAAAATAAAACCAACAGATTTATTACGATATGCATCCCAATCTTTATCTTTGAATTTCCTTGTAGATTTTCCTTTAATTATGAGATTACCACTATCATACCTATCTAACCCACCAATGATATTTAAAAGTGTAGTTTTACCAGAACCAGATGGTCCTAGAATAGCTACAAATTCTTTCTTTCTAAAATTAAGATCAATATCATTTAGAGCATGTTGCACAAAGTTACCTGTTTTATAACTTTTTTTAATATTTTTTAATTCTAACATAATTATCACCTTCCTATTTTAAATGCAACACAATTATAACAAATATTATTGAATATATCTATAAAATATGTTATAAATAAATTAAGTACACACCTAGAAGTAGTTCAGGTGTTGTGCCTGTTGTTTCAAGCACTCACTGCAAAACCCCCAGTGGAAAATCAGTGAGTGTTTTTTTATTTATAATTTTTTTAGTATTTCATTAGAAGTATAATT
>CACZPQ010000073.1 GCA_902783185.1 uncultured Erysipelotrichaceae bacterium | reverse complement strand
ACATCTACAGATGAAATTGGTGATACTGGATTAGCATATGATGGTACAGAAGATAATAACCTAAGATATATTGGAGAAAATCCAAATAATTATGTATCATTTAATAATGAATTATGGCGAATAATAGGAGTAATGAATAATGTTGAAAACTCTAGTGGACAAACACAAAGTTTAGTAAAAATAATTAGAAACGAATCATTAGGAAACTATTCGTGGGATACATCAGCTAGTGGTGTTAATGGTGGATATGGAGTAAATGAATGGTCACAAGCTGATTTAATGCAAGAGTTAAATAACGATTATTTAGGAAATGTAACAATAGGAACAGATGGAAATTGGTATAGTGGACAAAATAATGCAAAAGCAAATGCCAAACCAAGTACAACAATAAGTAATGCAGCACAAAATCAAATAGAAAGTGTCAAATGGAACTTAGGATCACCATCAAATAATGCAGGAAGTTATGATTCATACTTGAACAGTGTAACATCCTCAACAACATATACAAGAGAAAGAAGTAATTATACTGGAAAGATATGTACGTCAGAAACATTATGTAATGATACAGTAACAAGAACAAGTAGTTGGACAGGAAAAGTAGGATTAATGTATCCAAGTGATTATTTATATGCAACCTCAGGAGGGAATGCAACAAATAGGCAAACATGTTTAGGATTAGGAATGTATACGTCCTGGAGTAAAACGTCATATGCAAATTGTAAGGATAATGATTGGTTAAAACCAGCAAGCGGATCTACATTGACTTTGTCGCCTTATGCTCACTCGTCTTACGCTATCCATGTGTTCGCTGTCGATAGCACTGGTGCCTTCGGCAACAGCCATGCCTCCGATGCCCGCGGTGCCGATGGCGTGCACCCAGTAGTTTTCCTTAAATCATCAGTTAAGATATTAAGTGGAACTGGAACACAAACTGATCCGTATACTATAGGATAGTCTAATTTAGACTATCTTTTTATTTTATAAACAAATAAAATATGATATTATTATTATAGGTGATAAATATGGAAAACTATATTATAATTGGACTAGTATGTTTACTTATTATATTGGTTATTATTTTAATAATTAAAAACAGTAAGAATAACAATAATGAACTAAATGTTACTGAAAAGTTAGGTAAATTTGAAACAACTATGACTAAAGATATTGCTGATTTTAAAATAGACTTTTCTAAAAATTTAAGAGATGACTTTGATAAACTAAATGAACAAATTGAATCAAGACTTAATAAAATAAATGATAAAGTAAATGAAAGATTAGATGTAAACTTTGAAAAGACTAATAAAACATTTAATAACGTTTTAGAAAGATTAACAAAAATAGATGAGGCACAAAAAAAGATTGATGGTTTATCAACTGAAATAGTTTCTTTACAAAGTGTATTAACTGATAAGAAAACAAGAGGTATATTTGGTGAAGTTAATTTAAATTATATATTAAGTTCAATATTTGGTGAAAATAATAATAAGATTTATGAACTTCAACATCATATGTCTAATGGCTTTATTGCTGATGCTATTTTGTATGCTCCTGAACCTTTAGGAACTATAGCAATTGATTCTAAATTTCCTTTAGAGAATTATCAAAAAATGACTGATAAAACACTTTCTAATACTGAAAGAGAAGCAGCAACTAAATTATTTAAAGGTGACGTTAAAAAACATATTGATGCTATTTCAACTAAATATATAATAAGTGGTGAAACATCAAATCAAGCAATTATGTTTTTACCAGCTGAAGCAATATTTGCTGAAATTAATGCATACCACTCTGATTTACTTACATATGCATATGACAAAAGAGTTTGGATTACATCACCAACTACTTTAATGTCAACACTTACAATTATTCAAATGATTTTGAAAAATATTGAAAGAGATAAATATGCTAAAACTATTCATATTGAATTAAATAAATTAAGTGAAGAATTTTCAAGATATAGAACAAGATGGGATAAACTATCTAGGTCTATTGAAACAGTTAATAAAGATATAAGTGAAATTAATATTACTACTGATAAGATTACAAAGAGATTTGATAGTATTAATAAAGTAGATATTAAAAAATTAGAAAGTAAAGATGAAGGAGAAGAATTGTGATAAAAGTAGAAAATGTATATAAAGAATTTATTAAAAGTGATAAAAATAATAAAAATGTTAAATTTTATGCAGATGATGATATTTCATTTACTGCAAAAGAAGGAACAATTGTTGGAATATTAGGGCCAAATGGTGCTGGAAAAACAACACTTCTTCGTATGTTAGCAGGCATCTTAGAACCAACTAAAGGAAATGTTACAATAGATGATTTATCATATAAAACTTCTGAATTAGATATAAAAAAAAGAATAGCATATCTTTCAGGTAATACTAAACTATATAATCATTTAAGTCCATATGAATTATTTATGATGTGTGCCGAATTTTATGAAGTAGATAAAAATCAAGCTAAAAAAAGAATACAAGAATTATCCAGTGAATTAAAAATGGACGCATTTTTATATAATAGAATTGAAAAATTATCTACTGGACAAATGCAAAGAGTAAATATAGCAAGATGTATGATTCATGATCCTAAGATATATATACTTGATGAAGCAACATCAGGTTTAGATATTATTGCTTCCCAAATAATATTAGACTTTATTAAAAAAGAAAAAGAAAAAGGAAAACTTATTATTTATTCTACTCACTACATGGAAGAAGCAGAAAACATTTGTGATAATGTAATAATGATTAATAAAGGCAAAATAATTAAAGAAGGATCACCAGTTAGTATTAATAATGATTTAAATACTACTAATTTAAGGGATGCTTTCTTCAAATTAATTAAGGAGGAAGTAAATTATGAGTAAATTAAAATATGTATTAAAAAAAGAATTAAAAGAAACATTTAGGGATAAGAAGTCTTTAGCTATGATGCTTGTTATTCCTATTATGATACCTATAATTTTAATATTTATGAGTTATATATTTGACACAACAATTGATAAAGATATAAACAGTTATAATAAAATTGGTTTTTCATATAATATGTCTGTTGAAGAATATGAAATATCTAATAAAATGAATATAAATGTAATTAAAGCAGATAAAGAAGAATTAGAACAAAAATTAAGTAATGGAGAAATATATGCTTATATTATAAAAGATAATAATAAATATACTGTTGTAGCTAATTCATCTGAAAATTCAGCGTATGCTAATTCTTTAGCTAAACAATATTTAGAAACTTACAAAGAGTATTTATCATCTAATTATTTAGTTGAACATTCAATTGAACCAAATGAAGTTATTAACATAATTGAAATAGATAATGAAATAAAAGAGTCTGATAATTTTATGAGTCAATATGTTATAAGTTATTCATTTTTATTTATAATAATGGCAATTACTGTTTCAGCTACGTATCCAGCAACAGATGCAACAGCTGGTGAAAAAGAAAGAGGAACACTTGAAACATTACTAACATTTCCAATTAAAAGTAGAGATATTATATTAGGTAAGTATTTAAGTGTATCGTTATCTTCAATTATAACTGGATTAGTAAGTTTATTATTAACAGATGTCACTTTAATGTTTTTACCAAAAATGTTTAAAACATATGAAAATATGAGTTTAGGATTTAACTCTAATATGATATTATTATCAACTTTAATAATAATTGCATTTTCAATGTTTATTAGTGGTTTAACAATTGCAATTGCTTCCAAATCAAAAACATTTAAAGAAGCTCAAAGTTCATTAACACCACTTAACTTTATATCATTTTTCCCAGGAATGATTGCGTATTTTGCAAATATTAATTCTTCTGTTGTAATATCTTTAATACCATTTTTAAACTATAGTTTGATATTTACTGATGTGGCTAACAATAATGTTAATGTTTTAGAAATATCCTTGATGTTATTATCTACATTCGTTTTAACTAGTATTATACTATTTATAATAATAAAACAATATAAATCTGAAAAAGTATTATTTAATAGTTAATACTTTTTTATTTGACATTAGAAATTTTAATTTCTTTATAAAATGTCATAAGTATGTTATAGTTATAATAGGTGATAGTATGAAAAAGATAGTATTTTTAGTAATTGGTGTAATATTAATTATTATTGGAATTATTTTTGCATATAAATATATATACGTACCAAATGGACAAGAATTTGATATTAAATATACAAATTTATTAAGATCTAATGTAAAAGGAAGTGTTGAAGAATCAAAAGTAGAATTAACTAAACACGGTTTAGCAACTAGAACAACTTTTACTAAGTCAGGTGATGCAGTAGATTATTCATTTGATGTTATAAATGATGGTACTATAAATGCAAAGTTATTTACTAATCCAATAAAACTAAAAAAAGATATGTATTTTAAAAAACATATTATATATACTATTAAATATTCAGATGGTAATGATGTTAAAAAAGGTGATGAATTAAAAACTGGTGAAACAAAAACAATTAAAGTACATATAGAATATAAACAATCATCAGATTTTGCTACAATGGATAGTCAATTTTATGAAAGTGAAATATATCTACCATTTTTTCAAAATAGATAATATAAAAAATATTGCTTTTGGCAATATTTTTAATTTATATCATATTTTTTTTTATATTCATTTATTAAATTATTTATTTTTATATAATTATCATTACTAAAGTTATCTTTGTAGTTTATAAGATTAAAATCATTTGGATTTTCTATTAATTTTAAATAATTATTTTTAATATACTTATAAATAAATTCTAATTCATTATTAGATAAGTATATATTATTATTTTTAGCAAAATTATTTATATCATCAATAGACATATTCTTAATATAATTAATAATTAAATATTTAATAATAATCACCTAATATATTGTATGAATTATTAATAATTTTAAATACTAATAATGGTGAATATGTATGAAAAAAATACCATATATTTTAATTTTATTGTTATATTCAATAATAATATATAAATTAGTAGATATTAGATATATTAATATAAATAAATATAATGAAGAATATAAAATAAAAAATAATAATTATATTAAAGGAAAAACACCATTAAGAGGTAGAATATTAGATAGAAATAATAATGTTTTAGTTGATAATGTATCTATATATAATATTAATTATAGAAAACTAAAAAATATTAGTGTTATTGATGAAATAAATATTGCTAAATATTTAACTAATGAACTAGAATTAGATGATATTGCTAGTGAAAAAGAATTGAAAGATTTTTATATACTTAATAATGATGTAAGTAATTATTTAACTGAAGAAGAAAAAGATAATTATAAATATCGTAAAATTAATGACGAAGATATATATAATTTATTAAATGAAAGATTAGATAAAGTAATTAATAATTATAATGAAGAAGAAAAAAAATATATACACACTTATTATTTGATGAATAAAGGATATTTAAGTGATACAAAACTAATTAAAGCTAATATTAACTATGAATTATGTGCTAAATTAAGTGAAGAAAACATTAAGGGTGTTACATGTGATATTACATGGGAAAGAAAGATTAATTATCCTTTTTTAGAAACTATAGTTGGTACTATTGGTAAAATAAGTCAAGAAAATAAAGAATTATATGAAAATAGTGATTATAATAGTGAAGATCTTGTAGGAACATCGGGATTAGAATTATATTATGATAGTTTATTAAAGGGTAAAAAAGCAATTTATTCTTTAAATGATGATAATTCTCTTAAATTAATAAAAAAAGAAGAAAAAGGACAAGATTTAGTTTTAGCATTAGATATAGAATTAGAAAAAAAATCTTATGAAGTATTACATAATCATTTCGAAATAGCAGATACATTAGCTAATACTAACTATTTTAAAGAAGCATATATAATTATTTCTAATCCAAATAATGGACAAATATTATCTTTAGTTGGACTTCAAAAAAATAAAATAAATAAAGTAAATACATACAGTGATATATCAACTAAAGCATTAATATCTTCATATACAGTTGGATCAATTGTAAAAGGTGCATCACATAGCGTTGGGTATTTAAATAATTTAATAGATGTTGGAAAAAAAATTAATGATTCTTGTGTAAAATTATATAATGTACCAGAAAAATGTTCTTTTAAAAGATTAGGATTAATTGATGATATAACAGCATTAAAGATGTCATCTAATTATTATCAATTTATTACTGCAATTAAATCAACTGGAAATAAATATTATAATAATATGAAATTAGATGTAAATGAAGATAATTTCAATTTATATAGAGATGTATTTAAAAAATATGGATTAGGCTCATCAACAGGCATTGATTTTGATAAAGAATCATTTGGTCTTAAAGGGGATAAGATATCTGGAGATTTACTTCTTAATTTATCTATTGGACAATATGATACTTATACACCAATAGAATTATCATCTTATATTAATACTATAGCTACAAAAGGAAAGAGATATGCATTAAGTTTTAAATTACAAGAAAATGAAATAATAGATGAAGTAGGATTAGATGAAAAATACATGAATAGAATACATCAAGGTTTTTTTGAGGTGGTAAATAATGGTACAGGTAGAGGTTATACAGATGTTAAGTTTAAACCGGCAGGAAAAACAGGAACATCAGAAAGTTATTATAGTAAAAATGTAATGACTATTAATTCTACATACATTATGTTTGCACCAGTTGATAATCCAAAATATAGCGTTGTTGTTGTAACGCCAAATGTATCATATCAAAACCAAAAAAATGAATATATTGCATTTATTAACAGGATGATTTCAAAAAGTATTACTGATTATTTATTTGAAAATTATTGATAATATGTTAAAATTGTAATAATAGGGATAGTGATTATATGGAAAATAAGAGATTAAATAATATTATAAGTGTGATATTATCAATTATTATTATTGGAGGATTAGGTTATATAATATATAAGAACTTTATAGAAATTGGTGGTAATTATAATACTAATCCAAGTAATAGTAATAAAGAATCTGTAAAACTAAATGATGGAGACATATATAAATTAGGTAAAGAAAAATATGATATTTTATATTCAAAAAATAATTATCAAAATAATAATTTTATATTCTTTAAAGATGATGAGGTTAATATTAATAATTTAACTAATCAAGACAAATTATATTTATTATATTCTTTCTTATCTGATGAAGATAAAAATAAGTCTGGGGAACATAATGATTCATGTAATTTAAATAAAGGTATATATAATATTAATAATTACCCAAAAAACTGTTATAAAGAAACATTTGATAAGAATTTATTAAATGAAAAATTAGGAAACTATTTTGATAATAATATGAATGTTAATTATGAAGATTTTTATGCATCTACTGCATTAAAATGTATAATTGATAATTCCAAATATACATGTTATTTAAATACTTCTGATTTTACAGTTCCAAATTATACAACTCTTATAAAATATGATTCAAGTAAATTAAATGATAATCAATTAGAGGTTTATAATTATTTATTAACTATAAGAAAATTTGATGTAAATGGTTATAAAAAAGGTATATATTCAAATTCTAGTGCCACGAGTAAAATAGATGATTTGCCATATGAAATATCAGATGCTATTAGTGAAGAATTAACTACTAATTTAATAAATCAATATATTGATAAAATAACTAAGTATAAGTCAACATTTATTAAATATAATAATAATTATGTATGGCAAAAAACTGAAATTGTTAAATAAGTGTAAAAAATTACACTTTTTTTAATTTTTACTAATTTTAAAAATTGACAACATAAAAATAAACCAATATTAAAAATTGGCCTAAGAAGAATTTAAAAATTGGACATAGTTTTAATGTCCAATATTGAAAAATGGCAATTTGACAAGTATTTTAATATGTATTATAAGAGTATCTGCACACCGAAAAAGTGGGCAAATTAAAGTGTCGTGCCTT
>CACZPQ010000072.1 GCA_902783185.1 uncultured Erysipelotrichaceae bacterium | reverse complement strand
TAAAGATAAAGCATTAAGACAAATAAAACTAAAACAAAACAAAAATACTTATATAAAGAAAGTAAGTATAGTTTTATCATGCTTTATTCTTTTAATAGGTATAATGTATTTTACATTTGCTAAGTTTGAACAAAACAGTGAAGAATATACATTAATTAATGGAGTAGTTAAATATGGTGGAAGTGGAGATATTACACTATCATATGTAGTAGATGGTGTATCACAGAGTACTCCTCCAGCAAAGGGAACAGGATATAAAATAAAGAGTGTTGATTGTACTAATGCAACAGGAACTTGGAATAAAAATGAATGGGGATTAGATGTTAGAAATATAACTGGTAAAGCTAAATGTAATCTTGAATTTGAAGTATCGACAGATGTAACAGTAGATTTATATAGTGCTGCAGAAGATGAGCTTTATTATTATGATGGTTTGGAAAGAGTAACTCTTGGAACTACAGATTCAACTGGCAAATTAGAGAATGTAATATTATTACCTGATGATATAACAATATATTCTAGTATTGCTAAAAATCCAAATAATTTAACTGAATCATATAGCAAAACGATTTATATATCTGAAGATTCAGAAGAAATATATGTAATGCCAGATAATACATTATATTGGTATGGATATTTTAATTTAGATGTTCAACATGATTATCCTTCATATGCTCACGGAAGTGGAAGCAAATCTTGTACAGAAGTTGAAAGTACAAACGATATAAGATTTAATGGAGTTGGTAATAGCAATGGAGGAGTTTCTAAAGTACTCAATTTTAATATATTATTACATGCATCAAATATTGTAAAAACAATAGTTTCAAATTGTTCATCAAGTGTGTCTTTTTACGGATCTGTTGGTTCAACAATAAATTATAATAATCTTAGTTCAACTTCTTTTTCAGAAACAACTAATATGAATTGTCAATCTCCTATTGATGGTCTTTATCAAAAAGAACTTACTAAAGATGGTTATCCGTATGTTGGTGTTGATACTTTCTATAATAGTTCAATGACAGTACATGCTTTATGGTATGAATAAATAATAATTAAAAAATAATAATAAATTCTTATTATGACAAAGAATGACATTTGAAATATGTTATTCTTTTTTTGGTGATAATAATATGAAAAGAAATATAGTTATAATAATTATGATTATTATTGTATTACTATTAAGCTTGTTATATTTAAAAAATAATGTAATGATAAGTGAAAATAGTAATTTATCATATGTTGATGATAGTGATATTATAGGTAGTATTAAAATTAAAAGTATAGATTTATCTAATATATTAGTTCAAGGATTAGATAATAATTATTATTTAAATCATAATTATTTAAAAGAATTAAATAATTATGGTGAAATATTTTTGGATTATCAAGGAGACTTAATTAATAATAATAATCCAATTATTTACTCAAATATTAATAATATGAATAATATAATTAATATTAAAACTAATGATATTATTGAAATATTTTATTTATATAAATCGTTATGTTATAAAGTAATAAATTCAAAGAAAAATAGTAATTTAGAATTAAGAATATTTGAAAAGAATAACATTAATAAATACTTTGCAAAAAAAATTAAATGTTAGGTTATTTTTTACTTGCTATTTTGTATATTTAGGTTTAAAATAAGACTTATTCTTAAAGGGGGAAATATGTAATGTCTGCAGTAAAACTACCTAAATTAAAAAACAAAAATAAGAAAAGTACTGTTTTCAAAGTATTTGTAAGTATAATACTATCATTAGTTATACTTATATTTTTAGGTGCTATTGCATTTTGCACATACATTGTTTTAAATGCTCCTGAATTTGATATAAAAAAATTATATACTAAAGAATCAACAGTTCTTTTATATAATGATAAAACTGAATTTGCACGTTTAGGTACAGAAAATAGAGAACTTGTTGATTATGATGAGTTACCTGAAGTTTTAATAGATGCAATTATTGCAACTGAAGATGCAAGATTCTTTCAACATAATGGATTTGATTTAGGTAGATTTATTAAAGCTTCCATAGGCCAACTAGAAGGTAACTCTGGTGCTGGTGGGGCATCAACAATTACAATGCAGCTATCTAAGAATTTCTTTACTTCAACTGAAGCACAGGGTGTTGAAGGAATAGTAAGAAAGTTTACTGATATATATTTATCTGTTTTTAAAATAGAGAAGAAGTATTCTAAAGAAGAAATATTTGAGTATTATGTTAATGCACAATTTTTAGGTAACGGTACTTATGGTGTTAAACAAGCATCAAAATTATATTTTGGTAAGGAAGTTGGAGACTTAACAATCCCAGAAGCAGCTCTTATAGCAGGTCTTTTTAATGCTCCATCATCATATGATCCTTTTCATAATATTGAAGCTTCTGAACAAAGAAAGAATCAAGTATTAGAACTAATGAGAAGACATGGATATATAGATGATCAACAACTTGAGGATGCTAGAAATATAACTGTTGCTTCATTATTAGATACAACTGTGGAGACAAATGAATATCAAGATTTTATTGATACTGTTGTTGATGAAATAATTGATGAAACAGGATTAAATCCATATACAACACCAATGGTTATCTATACAACTTTAGATACAAAGGTACAAAATACTATTAATAAAATAATGAAAAATAAAAAGAATTTTAAAGATAAAACAATTCAAGCTGGAATTGCAATTACCAGTTCAAAGGATGGTTCTATACTTGGTATAGGTGGAGGAAGAAATAAGAGTGGTGCAAGACAATATAATTTTGCAACAATGATAAAAAGACATCCAGGATCTTCAATTAAACCATTTATGGACTATGGTCCATTATTTGAATATAATGGAGCAACACCATCAACACCTATTGAAGATGCACCTTATACATATTCAAATGGTGCACCAATATTAAATGCTGATAGAACATATGCTGGTATGATGACTATTAAAGAAGCTTTAGCACAATCTAGAAATGTTCCTGCTTTAAAAGCCTTCCAACAAGTAAGTAAGAAAAAAATATCTAATTATGTACATTCATTTGGAATAGATTATGGTCCAGAATTATATGAAAGTGCTGCTATTGGAGCATTTAATGGAGTATCACCACTTGAAATGTCTGCTGCTTATGGTGCTTATGCAAGGGGAGGATATTTTATTAAACCATATGCTTATAAAAAAATTGTTTATCGTGATACCAATGAAGAATATATTAGAAATATAAAAAAGACAAAAGTATGTTCTGAAACAACAGCAAAATATATTAATGATATTTTAACATATGCTATTAATCAAGGAGCTCTTGGATCAATAAATCATGCATCTACTCAAGTAGCAGGAAAGACAGGAACATCAACTGTTGGTGGTGAAGCAATTAGAAAATATCGTTTAGATCCATCAGCAATTATGGACTCATGGGCTTGTATGTATTCTAAAGAATATTCTATAGCATTATGGTATGGTTATGATAAAATATCTCATAAACACTATATGGTACCATGGGATGGAACTGTTGGAAGAAGAACACTAGCTGCAAAATTATCTAAAGTATTATTCCAAACTAATTCAAGATTAGTTACAAGTTAATTGGTGATAAAATGCAAGGGGATTTAAAAAAAATAAAAAAGAAGTATGGCGAAAAAATGGCTCATCTTTGTCGTGTGCTTTTTTCTACATTGTTAGAAAAAGAAGGGCTTTTGTATGAATTAATAACGTTTAAGTTTGCACCAAATAAATTTTTATATGACGATATTATTAAACAGAATAAAATAGAAGAATTCAAAGATTTAATATATAGTTTATATGATGTTGAAAACAACTTAATAAAAACTACTAAAACACCATTTGAATTACTACGTGATGCAAATTACACTTTATATGAATGTGAGTCTAATGAAGATATATTAAGATTTAAAAAATATTATGCACCATGGGAAGAACTATGTACTTTTAAAGATAATAGATTAAAAAGAAATTATGTATTTTTTGCAGTTAAAGATAATGCAGATAAATTAAATAGAGAAGATTTTAAAAATCCTAAAAGAGAAGACGAATATGGAACATCTGTAATTTCTATACAATTTAGTAAGGGACGAGTTAATACTTTATCTATAAAAAATAGATATAATCACTCTGTTAATAATCCGGATGCTACTTTTTCTAATAATTTAGAAAATATTATTGAGGGTTTGACTGCTTCTTTTGAAGAATATTATAATTTTAATATTAATTCTAATTGTAATAGTAATTTCTCTCTTGATAATTATGTGTTGGCAAATGATCATAGGTTTTATAAATATAATTATGAAATAGATAATATATATTATTGTGTTAATAATATAATTATTGATAATTTTGAAGTAATAAATGATTATGTTGATACTTCTAAATATTTAGTGTTAGACTATTATATTTTAAATTTAAAGGATAAAATAATTTATCCCTATAAGTATAGTAATAATAATTCAGACTCTTTCTGTAATAATATAAAGATAAATAAGAATGTTATTGAAAAATTATCAAATGGAAAAAAAGTAATAAAAATTAATGATAATATAAAAATAGTTGTTAATAAATATCATCAAATTATTGGCTATGAAAATAACGAATTAGAAATAATAGATAATAATTTCATGAAAGAAAATCAATATTTAGAATATATAGAAATTAATAATGTCAAAGAAATAGGAAAAAATTTTTTATTAAATAATACTACATTAAATGAAATTGAAGCATATAATGTAAGAAACATTGATGATGGATTTTTATTTTATAATGAAAATTTGAAATCAATTTCACTACCAAATGTGGAAACTATTGGTGATCATTTTCTATCATATGCACCTATAGAAAATATTGAATTAGAAAACGTAAAATATATTGGTGATTATTTTTTAGAATGGAATGAAGATTTAAAACATATTAAATTAGACAATGTAATTACGATTGGAGATAATTTTCTTCATAATAATGAATTAATTGAAAGTATTTCATTACCAAATTTAGTGTCGTTAGGAAGTGGATTTTTATATTATAGCGAATCTATAAAGTTTGTTAACCTTCCAAAATTAGAAACTGTTGGAAGAGATTTTCTGAGCAAAAATAAATCAGCAGAATTTATTAATATTCCATTGTTAAATAAAGCCGGAATTTATTTTATGTATGCATTAAATAATGTTGATGAAATTAATATACCTTATATTAAGGAATTAAAAAAGGCTAGTCCATTATTAAATGATAATATGAACTAATTATAGTAATAATATAAAAATTATAAAATATTCTCTTGATTAATATTAAAAAAATCTATATAATAAAATTATAGATAAATAAATCTATTAAAGAAGGAGAATATTATGGAAAGATTTAATGCTATGCCATTTTTAACTCTTCTTCTTGGAGCAATTATAGGTGTTGTTATTACTATAATTATTGTAGTTATTAAAAATAAGGGCACAGAAAGTAAAGCTAATAAATTAATAAAAGATGCTGAAAAAGAAGCAGAAAGAAAGAAAAGAGATTCATTATCAGAATTAAAAGAAGAATCATATAGATTAAAACAAGAAACTGATAGAGAAATAAAAGAAAAAAAAGAAGAAATAAGAGAAAGTGAAGAAAAACTTTTACAAAGAGAACAAAATCTAGATAAGAGAGAAGAATTATTACAAAATAGATCAGATAACTTAGATAAAAAAGATAATGATTTATTAGCAAAACAAAAAGCACTTCAAGAAAAAGAATTAAAAATGGATGATATGTTAAAAGAGGAAATGGAACAATTAGAAAAAATTGCTAAATTTTCTAAAGAAAAAGCTCATGATTTAATCATGAAAAGAGTAGAAGACGACATGTCTAAAGAAATTGCTGAGTACATTCAAGAAGAGGAAGGAAAAGCAAAATTACAAGCTAATGAGAAAGCTAAAAATTTAATAGTAGGTTCAATGCAAAGATATGCTAACGATGTTGTATCTGAACAAACTGTATCTACAATCAACTTACCTAATGATGAAATGAAGGGTAGATTAATTGGTAGAGAAGGTAGAAACATTAGAACTATTGAAGCTGTTACTGGTGTAGATTTAATTATTGATGATACACCTGAAGCAATTGTTATATCATCTTTTGATCCACTTAGAAGGGAAATTGCAAAAGTAACGATTGAAACTTTAATTAAGGATGGAAGAATTCATCCAGCAAGAATTGAAGAATTATATGATAAAGTATCTAATGATGTTAATGCTCATATTACTGAATTAGGTAATAAAGTAGTTAATGAACTTGGATTAACTAAAGTTGATCCTGAACTTGTTCACTTAATTGGTAAGTTAAACTTTAGAACAAGTTATGGTCAAAATGTATTACAACATTCAAAAGAAGTTGCAGAACTATGCGGTATTATGGCTGCAGAACTTGGAGAAAATGTTAACCTTGCAAAAAGAGCTGGACTTTTACATGATATTGGAAAGGCTATTGACTTTGAAGTTGAAGGTTCACATGTTGAATTAGGTGTTGATATTGCTAAAAAATATCATGAAGATGATATAGTAGTTAATGCTATTGCATCTCACCATGGTGATGAAGAACAAAAATCAACTATTGCTGTTTTAGTACAAGTTGCTGATACAATGTCTGCATCTCGTCCTGGAGCTAGAAATGACAGTTTAGAAAACTATGTTAAGAGATTAGAACAACTTGAAGAAATAGGAAATTCTTATGATGGTGTTGAAAAGACATATGCAATGCAAGCTGGTAGAGAAGTTAGAGTTATGGTACATCCTGATGAAGTAGACGATGCTACAAGTTATAAAATTGCTAGAGATATGAAAGAAAAAATAGAATCAGAAATGCAATATCCTGGTACTATTAAAATAACTGTTATTAGAGAAACAAGAGCACAAGAAGAAGCTAAATAGTGAAGTTGTAAGATAAAAGTAGACACAAAAAAAGATGTGTTTACTTTTTTCTTTTGATAAAATATAAATGAGGAGATGATTATATGG
>CACZPQ010000071.1 GCA_902783185.1 uncultured Erysipelotrichaceae bacterium | reverse complement strand
GTGTCAGGTTTAAAAATGCCTATTGTAATATATGGCATCGTAACGCCTATACTACCAAATTTATATGAACCCCTTAGTGAATAAGTACCCATAGCAACATTTTCTGACAATCCATATCCCTGTCTAACAACGATATCTTCATTTACTCCATCTTCTGCATATCCCTCATCAACACCATTTAGGGCACGTTCAACATCCTTAGGTAATGAAGCACCACCAGAAATCAAATTTTGAAACTTTGGCAATTTACCATTTTTAAATTCTTCACTATTTCTAAGATTTATAGCATGAACTGGTCCACCTGGGAAATTATCAGGTTTTAACTTAACAAGAGCTTCTGGATATCTAGTTGTTAGTAATTCTGGTATTAAATATACATATTTACCTGCTACTGTTTGATAATGTAGCATTGATATTCCATATCCAATTGAAGGTAATAATGCATCCATAAAACTTCCTTCAAAAAGTTTTCCATTTTTATAACTCATAGCAACAGTATTTATATTCTTATCAGTTAAACAAACACCCTTTGAAGTACCAGTAGTTCCACTTGTTCCAATTATTGCAGTTGTATGATTATCTTCATAAAATGGTTCTAATTTATCTTTATTATCCTTAGCATATGAAATATATTCATACCAAGGAATTATTCTTTTTTCTGACGCATACAATTCTTTTTTGCTACCTGTAACAAAGTCTTTTAATCTCTTTAATTTTTGAATTGAAGCTGGCAATGATTCACTACCATCTAATAATATAATATTTTCAAGATTTGTATTTTTTAGTGCATTTTTATATTTTTCATAAAACATATCAAATACAAATAAATTTTTTATCCCATTTTCTTGAATCAACTGTTCCAACTGATTTGTTGGTAGTAAAGGTGATATAGGATATGATACTGAACCAAGTATACTATCAGAATATACTAAAATTCTAGCTTCAGGCACATTTGGTAATATAAGCGGAATGATTTCATCTTTTTTAATACCAATAACATGAGATGCATCAGCACTTTTGTCAATCCTCTTAAACAAATCTCTATATGACATTTTAATTCCTTGTGAAAAATCATTTTTACTTACTCTCATATCAAGTGCCACGTTATCCATGTTTTCTTTATTTGCCTCTAAAGCTACTTGATATATTGATTTATTTGGTATCTCTGTTTCATCAAAAGTACGTTCAAAATACTGTGACCATGGTCTGTCTATTGTTGGATATCCAGTTAATCCCTTATCAAAATATTTGGCTTGTTCATCTGAAATATCTAGTATTCTCCTCAATTCTGCTATTTTCTCTACATCTTTTTCTTTAATTGCTTGTGCTAAATCTTGTTTTAATTTTTGTAACATTTCTTTGTTCATTTAATAATTCCCCCTAACATTAGTTATTACATAAGCAATCTATACTTACAAATATCATTATAACATATAAAAATAAATAAAAAAAGCATAAATTTTATTTATGCCCTTTTATAGCCTCTAACTTATTTATTTTTATTCCCTTATTATAAAACTTACTTTCATATTCTGTCATTATATTATCACTACTTAAACAATCTAAATTATTAGTTTTATAAATTATATCATACCCATAATCCTTTAAACTATCAAGTGAATAATTAAACAAATTAATATTATCAGTTTTCATTACTATTCTCTTAGTATCCTTAAATACTTTATCATAAATAGATAAAAATATTGGACTAGTTAATCTTCTTTTAGCATGTCTATCTTTAGGCCAAGGATCAGAAAAATTTAAATATATTGTATCAACTTCCCTAAAAAATACATCTTCTAAATCTTTAGCATCCATTCTAATAATTTTTAAATTAGCAAGTTCTAATTCATTTGATTTTTGAATAGCTCTAACAATAACACTATCATATTTTTCTATTCCAATATAATTAATATTAGCATTCCTCTTAGCACTCTCTATTATAAAATTACCTTTACCCATACCTATTTCTATATGTATTGGATTATTATTGTTAAATAGTTTATTCCATTTACCTTTATAGTCATTCGGATTATCTAAATAATATTTTCCCTTAACAATTATTTCATTAGCTCCTTTTACATTTTTAAGTCTCATAATATCACCTAAGAATTATTTTAACATAAAAAGACATAAAATTACTATTCATGTCTAAATATTTTAATAAAAAATGTCCTAATATAATAAATAACAAATCCACAAAACATAATTATAATAGATATATATATTGCTCTAGATATTGAATCTAATCTATAACTAAGTAAATTAAGACCAAAGAATAAATATAAATGACTTTTAAAAAATATATTCATATGAAATAGATATATCTCATTTGTTGTCTTAGATATTCTATTAATAAATTTACTATTTCTAATACTAAGATTCTTAAACATTAAAAAGTATGCTACTGAAATAATTATAACTATCGGACTATCATATACTAAACTAGTATATGAATATGCTAAATTATTACCAATAATTTTAGTTAATCCATTATAACTAAGTAATATATTTCCACAATAATTAATTAAAAATTTAATAACTACCAAAACAAAATAAATAATAAAATAATTAAATGGTCTATCATTAAAACTTAATTTTATTTTTAAAAATCTTAATTTAATATCTTTATCATATTTTCTAATAAAAGCACCTATCAAATACATAAATATAAATTGTATTAATGAATAACCTGCATTATTATTAAAAAAACTAGATAAAGTTATTCTAGGTAATACTGAACAAAATATAAATAATATACCAAGTAACTTAATATATTCTCCTTTTTCAATATTATTAATTAACTTATTTAAATATGGACTTAACATATATAAAACAATATATATATTTAAGAACCAATAACTATAGTTATCTATT
>CACZPQ010000070.1 GCA_902783185.1 uncultured Erysipelotrichaceae bacterium | reverse complement strand
TACTTGATTATAGTAAAAGTGAATTAGAATGTGCTAAGTGGTTAAAAACTACTTTTGGTGGAAAAATATTTATGTGTCCAAGAGTGAATATACCTGAAGGTATAAGAACACCAGATTTCATATGGAATAATGAATATTGGGATTTGAAAGAAATAAAAGGAACTCGAAAAAGACTTATGGATGATATTTCTAAAAATTGTAGGTATCAAACGAACAATTTAATAATAGATATTTCCAAATCATCAATAACTACAAAAATGATAATATAACAAATAATAGATATATTTAATAGTAATAGTAGAAAATGGATAAATAAAATAATTGTTAAAAATAATAACGAATTGATTGTAATATTAAAAAGAAAATAAAAAGAGATTGACCGCAGCCCTTAACGCGCCACGACCAATCTCATTAAATATAATATACATTATTTTTAAAATTATGTCAATTATTTACTATCTATTATAAATAAACATTTGAAACAATTATTCACTTTTCATTTCAAATAGTATATCTCTTAGTTCTGTTGCTCTTTCAAAGTCAAGATTTTTGGCTGCTTCTTTCATTTGTTCCTCAATAGATAACATCAATGCTAATCTATCCTTCTTAGACATTTTTTCTGTCTCCACTTTTTCATCATCTACTTTATTTGAAACAACTTCTTTAATATCTTTAACAATTGTTTTAGGAACAATGTTATTATCTTTATTATATTTTTCTTGAATAGCTCTTCTTCTTGCTGTTTCATCAATTGTATATTTCATAGAATCACTAATTGTATCTGCATACATAATAACATGTCCATTTTCATTTCTAGCGCATCTACCAACTGTTTGTATTAAGCTTCTTTCACTTCTTAAGAATCCTTGCTTATCAGCATCCATTATAGCTATTAATGATACTTCTGGAATATCTAGTCCTTCTCTTAAAAGATTAATACCAACTAAAACATCATACTTTCCTTGTCTTAAATCATGTATTATTTTTAATCTTTCCAAAGCTTTTACTTCACTATGAAGATAAGTTACTTTTATTCCTATTTCTTTTAAATAATTAGTTAATTCTTCAGACATTCTAATAGTTAAAGTGGTTATTAAAACTCTTTCTTTCTTTTCTATTCTCTTATATATTTCTTCGATTAAATCATCAATTTGTCCTTCAGTTTTTCTTACTTCTATGGTAGGATCAAGTAATCCTGTTGGTCTAATAATTTGTTCAACATATTTATTATTTGTTTTAGAAAGTTCATAATCGCCAGGTGTTGCACTTACATATATTGCATTATGAATTCTACTTTCAAACTCGTCAAACTTTAGTGGTCTATTATCCATAGCAGATGGTAATCTAAAGCCATAATCAACTAGTGTTTGTTTTCTCATGTGATCACCATTATACATACCTCTAACCTGAGGTAATGTAACATGTGATTCATCAATTACTAGTAAAAAATCTTCAGGAAAGAAGTCAACTAAAGTACATCCTGGATCTCCTTCATTTCTTAAAGTTAAATGACGGGAATAGTTTTCGATACCATTACAATAACCAGTTTCTTTTAACATCTCTAGGTCATAATTAGTTCTTTCCTTTAATCTTTGTGCTTCAAGTAATTTACCTTTAGATTCTAGTTCTTCTAACCTGTCTTTAAGTTCTGCTTCTATTCTTCTAATTGCTTCATCTAGTTTTTCTTTAGATGTTATAAATTGAGTTGCAGGTGTAATAGTAACAGTTTTAACTTGTTTTTCAACTGTACCAGTTAATGGATCAAAATAAGATATTCTATCTATTTCATCGCCAAATAATTCTATTCTAATACCTTTTGATCTTTCACTAGCCAAAATAACATCAATTACATCCCCATGAACTCTAAATGTTCCTCTTTTAAAATCAATATCATTTCTTTCAAATGTCATATCTATTAATCTATTTAATATATCATTTCTTTTGATATTATCACCAACAGACAATATTAACATAGAATTTTCATAATCTTCCTTATCACCAATACCATAAATACATGAAACTGATGCAACTACTATTGTATCAGAATATCTAATTAATGATGCAGTTGCAGCATTTCTCAGTTCATCTATTTCATCATTAATTGATGCATCTTTTTCAATATAAGTATCTGATTGTGGTACATAAGCCTCAGGTTGATAATAATCATAAAAAGAAATAAAATATTCAACATGATTATTTGGAAATAGTTCTTTCATTTCAGCGTAAAATTGACCTGCTAATGTTTTATTTGGTTCAATAATTAAAGTAGGTTTATTAACATTTGCAATAACATTAGCAATGGTAAAAGTTTTACCAGTTCCAGTTGCACCTAGTAATACTTGATCTCTTTTATTATCTTTTATACCTTTAACTAACTCTTCAATAGCGTGTGGTTGATCTCCACTTGGTTTGTATTTAGATACTAATTCAAACATATTATCACCTACTTTTATTATGCATCCAACAAGATTAAAACATAATTATTTTATCATTTTAGTAATATAAAAACAAGATTATAATATATAAATCTTGTTTATTTTATAAAATAAATTTAAATTGTAGGTAGTGTATTAATACCAAGTGGTAAACCAATTACATACCATAGTATTATTATTATACCTAAAACTAAAGTAGTAGCTAAAGCATAAGGTACTTGGTATTTAATAGATTTAAGTAATGGTATTGGTCTAGTGCCTTGATTATATTTATCCATAAATGCTATGTAAATAATAAAATATGCCATAACAGGTGTTAAACCATAAGTCATACACTCACCAAATCTAAATACTAATTGTGTCATTTGTGGAGAAATACCAGCATTTAATAACAATGGTACCAACGTTCCTGCCATAATTGACCACTTAGACATTGAATTTGGAAGTAATACTGTAGCAATTGCCGAACAAATAAGAACTAATAATATTAAAGGTATACCCTTAAATGAACTAGCTTGAATTAAATTAGTTAATAAAGCAGTAAATACAACACCAATATTAGTTTTCTTAAATACATTAATAAAAACAGATGCCATAAATATCAATACTATTGTTTTACCAATTCCATCTAAAGAGAAAACTAAATCATCACATAATTCATAGTTATCTTTAATAGTTCTAGCACCTATTCCATAGAATAGTCCTAATATTACAAATAACATTGTTACTATAAATACAAAACCTTGTGAAAAGAATGAATTATAAGAGAATAATTTATCAATATATAATTCTTGAGTATAATCAAGTAAATTACCACTGAAAGGTAAGCCAGGTATTATATTATATATAAATACTAATAAATATATAATTCCAGCAAATAAAGCTAAAATTAAACCTCTTTTTTCTTTCTTTGTTAATTTAAACTCTTTCTTTTCTTCTTTAAATTCATACTTATCAACTTTATAAATAGATAGCTTTTCAGTAATAGCAGTAATAACTATAGCAAGTATTATTATAGATACTACCATAATAAATAAATATGGTAACATACTAAACACATAATTAGGATCTAATATACTTGCAGAATCAATAGTAGTTTTAATTAATGATGAATCAACTGATGTTATTAAAAAACTTAAACCATTACCACATGTTAATGCTGCAAATGATGTAACAATACCAAGTATTGGATTTCTACGTCCATAATAAAATATTAATGCACTTAAAGGAATCATTATAACATATCCTAAATCACCTATAATTGAAAGTAGTATACTTATTAAAGCAATCATAAAAGTTACAGTTCTTTTTTGTTGTTTTTGCGTAATTAATGTAATTAAAGTTTTTAAAAATCCACTTTTTTCCATTATTCCTAAGCCAATTAGTATAATTATTAACATACTAAGTGGTGTAAATGAAACAAAATTAGCTACAGTTGATGAGAATATGTATTTTAATCCACTTAAACTAAATAAAGATTCTACTGTAACTAAAGTTTGATTATATGATTTAGTAGCAACATCAACTGTAGTATATGTTGCTTCAACACCAAATAAAGCAAGTATTCCACTTAATACTATAGTAAATATAATTAATACTGCAAAAGCCATTATTGGATGTAGCTTAATCTTATTCAATATTTTACTCATTTTTATCACCCATTACCTTTTTAATCTTTTTATTAAATTCTAATCTATCCATCATTATTTCATGATTACAATTTTCACATTTAATTTTAATATCAGCACCAACTCTTGTGATTTTCCAAAGATTAGCACCACAAGCATGGTTCTTTTTCATCATAACTAAATCATTTAGTTTATATACTTTTTCCATTATGTACCTCAATTTGATTATATGGTATTTTAATACCAGCTTTATCTAATTCTTGTTTAATTATTCTTAAAGCCATTCTTCTACAATTCCATTGTTTATCATGATCACATAAAAATCTAATTATATAATTTACTGATGAAGAATCAAGTTTATTAACACCAAGATAAGAGCAGGCATCAGCAAATACATCTTTATCTTTAGCAATTTTCTTTAATATTACATCTATAGTTTTTTCAACTTTATCAATATCTTCTTCATATGCAATTGGAATATCTATAACAACAGCTGCTTTTTCTTGAGATAAATTTATTATCTCAGAAATATTACGATTAGATATAGTCATTATTTCATTATCAAAGTTTTTCACCTTTGTACTTTTAAAACCAAAAGATACAACCTCACCCATAAAATCCTTGTATTTAATAAAATCGCCAACTATATAATAGTTTTCTAATATTATTGTAATACCCGCAATAACATCTTTTAAAGTATCTTGAAATGCTAAACCAAGTACAGCAGATGCAACACCAAGGGATGCAATTATAGATGTAGTATCAATCTTATAAATATTTAATATAATTAATATTACTATTATTATAGTAAATATTTTTATAATATTTGTAAGTAAAACAATGACTGTTTTTCTTTTCTTTGTTTCATAAGTATTTTTATTACCATGACTTATTATTTTAGTAAGCGTACTCTTTATAATATTATATATAATGTATGCTACTAAAATAGTAACCAATGGGCCATATACTTCAACCTTACCAATGAAATTTAAAAAGTCTTCCATAATTAATCACCTTCAATTTCAATATTAATTATTTCAAGTATTCTTTCTAAATCTTTCTCGGAATCAAATGGTATTTCTATTTTTTTATTATTAATCTTAACCTTTGTTCCTATCTTATCTCTCATTATATCTTCAAAAATTTTATATGTAGATGGAACATTCTTTTTACTATTTGGAGTTTTAACTTTTCTAGTTAAATCTTCAACATCTCTAACATTAAGATTATATTTAACTATATCATTAGCCATTTTAATAATTTTGTCTTCATCATCCATTTTAGATAATGTACGAGCATGACTAGCAGATAATTTACCATCTTCAACAAGCTTTTTTGTTTCATCAGGTAATTTTAATAAGCCTAACATATTAGTAATATAACTTCTTGATTTTCCAAATTTTGAAGCTATTTCATCTTGTGTTAAACCAGTAGATTTAATAATATTTTCAAAAGCTAATGCTTCTTCAATTGGATTTAAGTTTTCTCTTTGAATGTTTTCAATTAAAGCAATTTCCATCATTTCTTCATCATTAAAATCTCTAATAATTGCAGGAATTATAGATAAACCAGCTAACTTAGCAGCTTTAGTTCTTCTTTCACCAGCAACAAGTTCATAACCCTTAATGCTTTTCTTAACAATAATTGGTTGTACAACTCCATGTTCTTTTATTGAATCAGAAAGTTCCTTTAAAGCATCTTCATCAAATACTTTTCTTGGTTGATATGGATTGCTTCTAATATCATCTAAACTAATTTCAACAATATCTTTCGAAGATGTTTCTCTTATAATATCTTCTTCTAAATTATTAAAATCTATTCTTTCATTTGAAAATAATTGTTCTAACCCTTTTCCTAATCTTTTATTATTACTCATTTCTTTGAATAACCTCCTTAGCTAAATTTTGATAAGCCAAAGTTGCACGACATTCTGGATCATAATCACTAATTGGTTTTCCATGTGATGGAGCCTCAACTAATCTTACTAGTCTAGGAATAATCGTATTAAATACTTTATTTTTAAAATATTTTCTTACTTCTTCAATAACCTCTAAACCAATATTTGTTCTACCATCTAACATTGTAAGAAGCACTCCTTCAATTCTAAGTGATGGATTCATCTTAGATTGAACTAATATAATTGAATTTAAAAGTTGGGTAATTCCTTCAAGTGCATAAAACTCGCATTGAACTGGAATAATTACTGAATTGGATGCAACAAGTGCATTCATTGTAGTTATACCTAAAGATGGTTGACAATCAATTATTATATAATCGTAATTATCTTTAATAGTATTTATATATTTTCTTAATTGTTCATTTTGACGAAAAGTAGAATCTTCAAGCATTACCTTCATAAATTCTAAGTCAATACCAGCTAAATTTATAGTAGAAGGTATAATAGAAAGATTTTCAAATTCAGTCTTAATAATTGCATTTTCAATTGGACTATTACCAGTAATAACATCATAAATATCATTTTTAATATCATCACTATTTAATCCTAGTCCTGTTGTTGCATTTCCCTGAGAATCTAAATCAATTAATAATGTTTTCTTTCCTTCTTTTCCTAAGGCAGCAGCAAGATTAACACTTGTTGTTGTTTTACCTACTCCACCTTTTTGATTAACTAAAGATATAACCTTTGCCATTCTTACCACCTAGTCCTTTTACTACAATATCTATTTTATCATACATTAAGTATTTTGTCTTATAAAATTAATTATTTTTTTCTTAATTCTAAAGATTTAATAACATTCTCAATTTCATCTAATTCTAAATAATTATTATCAAAGAATTTTTTAGATAATATATTTGTTATTCCTGCTTCTTCCATTAAGCTACAATACTCATTTACAACATAATCATCATCTTCAATATTATCTGCTAATTTAACTTTTAATAATAATTCCAACACTAAAGAAGATAAAGTAGATAATACTTTATTATAGTACTTACTTGAATAACTATCTGAATACATGGCGCTTATACCATCTAAATCAATTATTAAAGGTTCTAAATCTAATCCAATTAATATATTAGAACCATTACTCTTAAACGGATACATGCAATCCCTTTGAGCTAATGTAACTGGATAAATATTGTTATCTAATAATTCTTTAACCTTTTCAATAATTCTCTTACAAATTTTAAGTCTTATATTAAGTGGTAAATATACACTAGCGTATATACCAAATCTATGTGGATAATACTTATATTCACATCCAACAATTTTATTACTAACATATATTATATTTTTAGGTAAGTCTGTTAACTTAACATTTCTTTGTTTTTCTATTGCTTTATATATAGCCTCTTCTCTAGTTAATATAACTCCTTCATTATCAGTGTAATAAATATTTTCATTTTGTATTACTTTATTATAAGGTCGTAAAGATTTAAAGTCATTAATAATTACTCCTTCACTATCTAAAGTAGCATTAGGTAGTGTAATATTATTATTTAATTTATGATAAAACTTATAGATAGTATCTTTATTAATAACGTATGCTGACCCATCTACTCCACTACCAATTTGTTTTTTATTCATTCTTATATTGTTGTAATCCCTTACAGATAATTCTATTGCTTGCATAAAATCTTCTCCTTAAGTAAAATATTATAACTATAAATAACAAAAAAATAAAGTATTTTCAACTTTATTTAATTACTAACATTATAAATCCTGCAATAGTAAATATAAAGGCAAATATTAAGAAAAGAGCACATTCTCTATATTTATTCTTTTCCTCTAATAGATTTGCTTTTTCAAGTGATTCACTATATGCAACAAAACATATCATTAAGATTAATAATAAGAATATATAATTTGCATCCATATTAGATAAATTATATTTATATAATATTATTTCTAAAAATAATAATCCTAAACATACAAATATACCAGCAAATACATTAAAAATATTTTTATATTTAGCATTTCTTTTTAATAAATCAACTAATTCATCATTACTCTTCTTTTTATTATCTTTATTTATTTCATGTCCTAATATTAATTCATCAAATGATAAATCAAGTACTTTAGTAATTAGTATTAAATTACTAAATGAAGGTTTACTTACATTTTTTTCCCATTTATTTACAGTAGCAGGAGTAACACCTAATTTTGTTGCAAATTCTTCAGTAGATAATTTTTTATTTTTTCTTGTTTTACTAATTAAAGCTCCTAAATTGTCTTTCATAATTTTTCACCATCCAATTATATTTCTTAAAATAAGTATAATTTATTAAATAATAAAAATCAATTATTTTTATGTCTATTTACTAATTCTTTAATCTTTCTAAAATAATGATTAATTCCAGACTTAGTAATCTTTTTTTCCGTTTCTAAACTTACTATTTCTGCTAGTTCTTGATAAGAAGTTTCAGGATACTTTTCTCTATATTTAATAATATCCTTAGATCTTTCATCTAGTAAATCTATTAAGTTATGTTTTTTTAAATAACTAATATCATCAAGTTGTTTTAAACCAGTAGATATTACCTTTTCTTGATTAGCTAAATCTACATTATTTAATCTATTTAACATATTAATATGATCTCTATATATTCTTATATCCTCAAAGTAAAATAAAGAGTTAGTGGCTTGAAATAACTTTAATGTATCACTAATCATTTCTGCTTGTTTCATATAAACCATATATTTATTATTTCTTTTAAGAATTTTAGTATCTATTTTAAATTCTCTTAATAATTTTGATATATACTCACCATCTTTTTTTAATGGTACAACAAACTCTAAATGATAACCTGATTTATTAGGATCATTTACACTACCACAAGCTAAGAATAAACCTTTTAAGTATGATGCCTTATCTTCTTCAGTGTCTAAAAAATAAGATTCAGGTTCAATTTGTTTATTATCTTTAATTATATTTAATTTTTCTAATATAAAATTTACTTTTTCATTAGTACTTAATATATAAATTTGTTTAGTTCTAAATCTTTTTTGAATCCTTATTTGCACCTTTAAATTAACATTAAATATTCTTTTAAATATATCATAAATATATTCCGCTACTGTTTTATTTTCCATTACCATAGTAATATTTTCATTATTAAACTTAGAACCATATTTAACATATGCAGATAATTCTGCAAGTAATGTCATATATTCAGTTGAACTTGCTATTTCTTCTTTTACTTGCATTGTAAACGTCATAGTAATCACCAAACTTATTCTATCATAAAAAGAAAGATAACTAAAGTATAGTTATCTTAAACATATTTTAACACTTTTTAAATAATAACAAAATTGAATAAAATAAAAAGAGATAATACTATCTCTTATACCACCAAACACCTTTTGCAGGAAATCCTGGAGGATTTATTAAATGTGCAGTTAATTGGTTCCATGAACTATAATCTACATGATACCAACCATTAGCAACACCAAAATGTAAGTGAGCTCCATATGCACATCTATCATATCCACTCTTTGAATAATGTGTAGATGTTGAATATCCACCAACAGTACCAATAACAGTATCTGTAGTTACTACTTGGTGTAGTTTAACTTTAATTTCTAACATATGAGCATAAATTAAAGTATATCTTTTACCATTTACTGTAACATGTAAATATACAACGTTCCCTCCACATGATGATCTATTTGTAACTTGTGCAACTCTACCTGCTGCTGCGGCATATTCAGGTGTACCCTCAGCATTACCAGCTATATCTACACCACTATGGAAATTATTATCAAACGAACGATATCCAAATAGTGATGATACACGACCCTTAACTAATGGCTTTAACCATCCAAAACTTTGTGGATCTTTAGTACATGTAGATAGTTTTTGAGTTTCACTATCACAGACAGATTGATAATATTTGATTGTATCTTGTTGGGCTTTAATTTGGGTATCTATATCTTCAGATATTTCATCTATTAATTCCATTTGATCATTTAGTTCAGATAATGCATCACTATATGCATCAATTTTTGTATTCAATTCATTATTTTTATTACCAAGTTCAACTTGTAAATTTTGTTTTTCAGTAATAAGATTCTTAAGTGTTGCTATTTTATTATCATAATAAGTAGTAATTTGTTCAACTGCTTTCATTCTCATAATTACTTCAGTAACTGATGAAGCATCACTTATATAATCCATATAATTATTTCCATTTTCATTAAGTTGATAATATTTAAGCATATTATCTATATCTTTACTTGCTTTTTCAATCTTTTCTTCTGATTCAGTAATTTTATTTTTAGCTTCTTCAACTTCATTACTTATAGTTTCTTTTTCTTGATAAGCTTTATATATATTACTTTTTTGTGCTCTAATCTCACTTTGTGTTTGAGCTTTTGCACTAGCTTGTTTTGCTTTTTGAGCTTGTAAATCAGCAAGTTGTTCTTTTAATTCTTGAATAGTAGTTGCTTGTTTAGCATGAACAGTTAAAGGATTGAATAAGTAACTAAATGTTAATAATAATGCAAATATTATACTTAAACTAGACTTAACAATCTTTCTCATATCTTCAAATACTTTCTAACAGCATGCCAACTTCCAAGCATACCAACTAATCCACCAACTATAACTAATGTAATAGCAATAGTTAATAATAATTGACTTGGATTAACTAACTGTATCATATGAGAGAATATATATCCATCAAAATAATCATATGCAATAATATAACCATATATTGAAAGTAATATAGGTATAATTGAACCAATTATTCCTAAAAATAATCCTTCAAATTCAAATGGTAATTTAATTGCACTATTAGATGTACCAACAAGTCTCATAATCTCTATTTCATGTCTTCTTGAATAAATAGTTAATTTAATAGTATTACTTATTAAGAATGATGTTACTAACACTAAAGCAATAACAATTACAATTCCAGCTTTTTCTACTATTTTAAATATACCTATCATTTGATCTACACTATCTTTTCCATAACTAGCTGATTCAACACCATCAAGTTCTGAAATAGCCTTAGTCGTAGCTTTTAAATCATTAACATTTTTTACTTTTACTAATATAGAATCTAGTAATGGATTTTCCTCCATATCATCTAAAATAGTATTTAACTCACCTAAAGATTCTTGCATTTCTTTTTTCCATTCATCTTTAGATTTTAATACTAAACTTTGATAACTAGACATATCTTTAATGCTGTTCTCTATATCAGTTCTTTTACTTTCATCTACATCACTTTTTAAATAAACAACAATGGATAGTTCATTTTCAATATCTTTAGTAAATTGATTAACATTAGCTGATAAAACCAAAGATACAGCAACCAAAACTAATGTAATTGCTATACAAGTTATAGATGCTATAGATAAACTAAAATTTCTAAAAACACTTTTAAAAGCGTCACGTATACTTCTATTTAAAATTCTAATTGCTTTCATGAACTTTATAACTTCCTTTCATTTTATCAGATACTTTAATACCATTTTCAATGGTAACAACTCTTTTTTTCATTCTGTTAACAATATCTTTATCATGTGTTGCCATTACAACAGTAGTACCAAGTTCTTTATTAATATTATCAATTACATCCATAATTTCTTTTGAAGTATCTGGATCTAAATTACCAGTAGGTTCATCACAAATCAATAATTTAGGATTATTAACAATTGCTCTTGCAATACAAACTCTTTGTTGTTCTCCACCTGATAATTGATCTGGAAATGATCTTACTTTATCTTTTAATCCAACATGTTCTAGTGCTTTCATAACTTTTGGTCTAATATCATTAGATTTTAAACCTAAAGTTTCAAGTCCAAAAGCAACATTTTCATAAACTGTTAATTTAGGTAATAGTTTAAAGTCTTGAAATACTACTCCTAATTTTCTTCTTAATTTATATATTTTAGAATTTCTAAGTTTAGCAACATCAATACCACCTACAATAACTTTTCCCTTAGTAGGTTTTTCTTCTCTATATAAAAGTTTTATTAATGTTGACTTACCAGATGCAGTTTGACCAATAATAAATACAAATTCACCTTTATTTATTTCTAAATCTAAATTAGCTAAACCTGTAACTCCATTTTTATATACTTTTGAACATTCTTTTATATCAATTAATTTCATAATTACACTCCTTATCTTAATAATTATATCATTTTATTATTTTTAAATAAATGGCAAGTTTTTCCTTTTAATACCACCATCAACCTCGTAACAATCTGATACTACAAAAAATGCTTCCTCGTCAATTTTTAAAACTGTATCCTTAACTCTATAATAATCTCTAGTTGGAACAACAACCATTAACATTTCTCTTTTTTTCTTAAAAAAAGCACCCTCAGTATTAAACACTGTAACTCCTGTGTTTAAATCTTCAATTATAAATCTTTCAATATCCTTATATTTTTTTGAATAAATAAAGAACATTTTACTATCAGATATACCAATTAATATTTTATTAACTAATGTTGATGTAATTAAAATAATAATTACTGAATAGATTACCTTATTAATACCAAATATAATTACACTAAATGTTTGTATAATTATATTACAAATTAACATTGCATTTCCTTCAGGTATTTGAATAAATTTTGTTGTCATTTTAGTTAAGATATCTCCACCACCTGTATTATATCCACATCTATATATCAAACCAGTACCTAAACCATGTAGACAACCACATATAAGTACAACAATTAAATAATTATTGAAATTTAAATAAGGTAGTAATAAATTAGCAAGAGGAATTGTAAGTGAAACAAACACAGGATACAAAATTGAACCAGCAATTGCCTTAATTGTTTCTTTTTTTCCTAAAAAAATACCTGCCAAAATTAAAAACATAACATTTAAAATATACAAAGTAATAACTGGATCAAAACCAAATGCGGCATTACATAGAATTGATATACCACTGGCCCCACCAAGAACAAAACTATTAGGTCTTACAAAAAGATTATAATTAATTGCTATTATAAAAACTCCGACTAAAAATACCAGGATCTTTATAAAAAAACCTTTTTCAGTAAATATATCTTTAATACCTTTCATTAACTTCACCTACTATTATATTAATAATTATACTATATTTTTTTAAATTTGCATATATAAACATCAATTTAAAAAAACACTATTTTTTTAGTGTCCTTACCTTTTTTAATCCTTCTTTATACACTTTATACTCAATTTGTTTAGTATTCTTATTTAAATACTCAGCTAGTTCTTTATAAGTCATATTATTTAAGTTTTCTTTTAAGTATTGTTCATCTTCTAATGACCATTTATATCTATCTGAAATAAAGAAACCATTAGCATTTAAAAAATCTCTTACAGCTCCAGTACTACGATTTATTTTTTGACCTATTTCTTCATAAGATAATCCAATTTTAAAATAACTAATTGCCATATTTTTTTGACTATCTGTCCATTTTTTATATAGATTTGGTTTATTATATATATCTCTTTTCCTTTTTTCGACTAACCAGTCATATTCTTCACCAAGCATGTATAAATCAACTTTTGATGAATCCCACAAATCTTGATTATTCTTTAAAAATTCTATTAAATCTTCCCATTCAACATAATAATAATGATAAATATCTGTTACTTTTTTATTCTTAACTTTTAATCCTTTTCTAGACCAAGTCATAATATTATCTCTAGTAACATTTAATATATCTACAATATCAGATATAGTTAATACTTCAGTATTATTTCTAATCATAGAACCTAAACCCATTCTTATTGCCTTAACTTTAAGAGAAAAAACACTTCGATTAAGACGATTAGCTAATGCCTCAATAGACATAGTTCCCCAAAGATCAGAAAACTCTTCTTCATCTTCTTTAGTCCAACTTCTTTTATGGCAATAAAGAGGAATATTAAGTCGTTTTGTTTTAAGATATATTGCGTTTTCTGTTCTATTCATTTTTTTAGCAATTGTTGGAATATCATATTTTTTAGCATATTCAATTAGTGTATTAATATCATCTTTAGTCCACTTAGTGGATTCAGGCATCTTTAAATCATACTCTTTACCTACATTAGCAATTGCATACCAACTACAGTTAAACTTCTTTTTCATACTATGAATAGATTCTTTAGACCAATTATCAACAATATATTTTATTTGTTCATCAGTAAATATATGCTTTTGTCCTCTCATAATAAGTTCCTTTCATTTTCATTACTAAAAAAATAATTATCTAAATTTTTCTTCTCGTTTCCTATAGTTGTAGAATCACCATGTCCTGGATATAAAATAGTATTACTAGGATATTTTAATATTTTACTAATTGAATTCTTCATTTCTAAAACACTTCCAGTTGGTAAATCCATTCTTCCAATACTATCTTTAAAAATAAAATCACCAACAAACATTATATTGTTATCTTTAAAATAATATGTCTTAGAATCACTTGTATGTCCAGGTGTTTTTATTACTTCAAAATCAAAATCTTTAATATTATAATTATTTTCATCTATATTATATTTTTCTTTTAGTTCATCTAAAGCACCTATATGATCAAAATGATAATGAGTAATTAATATTCCAACAACTGAATATTTAATATTGTTAATTATCTTATCCACATCATCACCTGGATCAATAATCAAACATTTATTATTATTTTCTACAATATAACAATTTTCTTCCAAAGGTCCAACAACAACTCTTTTTATATTCATAAAAACCACCACCAATATTTTACAATTATTAGTTCAAAAAGTAAATTCTTGTGTTATAATTACTATAGGTGATAGTAATGGAATTATTATATGCAATATTAATTATATTAGTTTTATTTTGTTTATTAGCAATAGTTTATATATTTTATTATAATAGAATTCAAGATATTAAATTAAAAATAGATGAAGCTGAAGTAATACTAGATGAAAATTTAAGAAAAAAATATGATACTATTGTAGAAATAAAATCACTAATTAATAAAGTAGCAAAAAACAACAAAATTAATTTTAAAGATATAGATAACTTAAAAAAAGAAGATATTTCTAATTTTGACTTAGATAGAAAACTAGATGAATATATAGGATTAATCAATCAAATATTTAACGATTATAAATCAGTAAAAGATAATAATGACTTAAATGAAAAAATGGATGAAATAACTAGAATTGATGAAAAAATAACATCAGCAAAAGCTTATTATAATAAATATATATCTGAATCTAATGAATTAGTAAGAAAATTCCCATCTAATATAGTTGCTAAATTTCATAACATAACTATTAAAAATTTCTTTGATAATAAAAACTTGAATGATGAAGATATAAATGATTTTAAATTATAAAAGTTGCTTAATTCTTAAGCAACTCTTTTTAATTTAATTTCCAATCTATTTCTTTTATACCATTTTTCTTTAAAAAATCATTAGTTTTAGAAAATGGTTTACTTCCAAAGAAACCATAATTTGCACTATAAGGTGATGGATGTGCACTTTCAATAATCAAATGTTTAGGGTTTGTTATATATTTCTTTTTTGATTTTGCAAAATTACCCCACAATATAAATACAATAGGTTCTTCTTTCTGATTTAATTTTTTTATTACATAATCACTAAATATTTCCCAGCCAAGTTTTGAATGAGAATTAGGAGAATCTTTTTTAACTGTTAATGTTGCATTAAGAAGTAAAACTCCTTCTTTAGCCCATTTAGTTAAATCTCCATCTTTTACAGGATCAATATTCAAATCCGATTTTAATTCAATAAATATATTTCTTAAAGACGGAGGTAGTTTAACACCTTTTTGAACTGAAAAAGAAAGCCCATGTGCTTGTCCAACACCATGATAAGGATCTTGACCAACAATTACCACTTTAACGTCTTTAAATGGAGTTAACTTAAATGCATTAAATATTAATTCTTTTGGTGGATAAATATCATCTTTATCGTATAAAGATAAGATATCATTATAAAACTTATTAAAATTAGGAGATTTCCATATAACACTTAATTCATTATCCCAATCATTTCCAATCATAATAATTCCTCCATATATCTTATTATATAAAAAAAGAATAACATTTAAAAGTTATTCTTAATTATTATAGATAAGTTATAACTGTGAAAACAATTAATAACACAACTACTAATGCAAGTAAGAATTTCCATATAGCTTTGAAATAATCTTTATAAGATAATTCACTTAATGAAAGTCCTACTAACATGAATACACTTGTAGGTGCAATTAATGCAACTAGACCGCTAGTAGCTGAAATCATAGCTAAAACTTGTTCAGTATTTGAAGCAAATTTAGTAGCATAGAATTGTCCTAAAACAAATCCAGTATATTCAACATCTACATGTAAGAAGTCTGCAATTGCATTTCCAAGACCACTTAAATATGGATTAAATGCATCACCTTTGTTCAAGAAATCTACAATTGGTGTAGTAATTCCTGACCAATAAACTAACACAAATACTGTGTATGCCATTGTAATTAGAGCAATTGGTTTAGCAACTTTCTTTAAACCAGATATTGCATAATCACATACATCATTCCATTTGATTCTAGCAAAGAATTTAACAAAAATTACAATGATAATCATAATATATGAAATAGTATATGGATCCCATGTTCCAAATGCAGTAACATTTCCTAATATTTGTGCTACAATTGGAGTTTCTTTTTCTCCAACAACTAACTTAGTAGTTAACCATTCATGGAAATCGTTAAATATTGTTATATTAAATGAACCTTCCCAAGCAACATATCCTAATACAGCAAATACAAGAAGTAATCCAAATATTAAGAAATATGGCCATGCTTTACCTTTAGATTCATCTTCTACTAATTCAAAATTATCTTCTACTAATTCTGCTTTCTTAGCTTTCTTATTAAAGAATACAATAAATCCATTTAATAATAAATAACCTAAAACTAGAACAGCAACACGATACCAAATACCACTTGTTACTTCAAGTCCCATATTTTGAATTGCATAATTAACACCAAATGTACCAAATGTTACACCCATTAAACCTACAGCTAATGCACCATAAGTTGCAAGCATAGCACTTACTTTATTAATCTTTAATTCCTTAGCTACAGAATATAACATTGGAATAAAAATTAATGAAACTATTGGTTGTGTTGTAAATGATGCAAATAATGCAACAAATAATGATGAAAGTAATATAAATAGTGTATCTTTCTTTTTAAATAAAGATGCTATTTTCTTAACCATTACTTTATATCCTTTAGTTTTAGATATTACTCCATAGAATATTCCTAATATTCCTAAGAATACAATTTGAATTAAATAATAATTAATAGCATAATATACAGCTAAAAATAATTCATTAATTCCTGTTCTAACTGGTTCTTCATTTGCAGTAAAGTTTGCAATTTTTTGACCAGCTTCATTAGCATCATAACTCCATGTTCCACTCTTAATGAACCAAGTTAATAATGCAACAACCAATATAACTATAGCTAAAACTTTAAAAGCTCCATGATTACTTTTCTTTGTTTCAACTTTAGCTACTTCTTTAACTACTTCTTTTTTAGTTTCTGCTTTTACTACTTTTGTAGTTTTAGCAGATGCAGTCTTCTTACTAGTAGTTGTTTTAGAAGAATTTTTCTTCTTTTCCATAATCTTACCTCCCATATAAATTATATCACAAAATCAAGTAAGTAAATAGTTTTTAATAAAAAAAGAATAAAATATCTTTTACTAATCATTTTTATAATTATATTATTATATCTTTTTGACAACTACTAAATTATAGTTTCCACTAGCTGATAAACCAGGTAAAGATAATATTGATCCATTTATGATAGGAGTCCAACCAGATCTGGTGGCTTTACTTCTAGGAACCATAATTCCCCACGAGGAATACTGCAAATAATTGTTAGTCCAAAGATAAATTGACCAATCAAACCCTGTTGTATTAGCAAATACTCCAATTAAATCTGGATTTTCTATACCACAATCTATTGTATAGTTACCACTATGGTTTGCTGGAGTATTAAAATTAATTACTTTATATCCATCACCACTTGGTAATGTAAAATTTGCTTTAGCATAATCTAAAACATTACTTTCACCTAAAGTATTTATTGTTATAGTGTTTTCTGTGTATTTTGCATATAAATTAGTTATTGTTGAGTCTATTGTAGTTGTAGTCTCTACTTTGTTTGTGAATGTATTTTCTTTATACCATCCTTCAAATGTATATCCAGCACGCACTGGTGTTGGTAAATTTCCTATTTGGTCTCCTACTTCTCCTTTTTTATATTGTTCTTCTAAATATCCTCCATTTGGATTATATTTTATTATTTGATAATTACTATTTTTATCAAATTCTAGGTTACATTTTACTTTATTACTTAATTCACTTACTGTTAGTTTCCAATTAACATCATCCCATTCTCCTGTTGCTCCTTCACAATTTATATTTGTTAGTATATATCCTTCATTCTTATTTGGTGGTTCACTATTTACATTTCCATCATAGTTATATGATACTATATTTATATCTCCACCTAAGTATTTAACTTTTCCATTTATTAATGTATATTCTTCACTGTTTTGTTCAAATTTAGCAAATGTAAAATACATTATACCTACTAATAATATAAAGCATGATAAAACTATACTTACTTTCTTTATATAAGTATTCTTATTT
>CACZPQ010000069.1 GCA_902783185.1 uncultured Erysipelotrichaceae bacterium | reverse complement strand
CTAGAGTTATGGCTGCTACAGGTAATTATTATTTTGTATGGAGAGATGGTAATAATTATTATTATCATAAGATGACTATAAATTTAAATGATGTTATTGGTGAAAATGTTCAAATTAATCCAACATTTATTCCAGTATCTGAAATAATTGATGATAGAGATCATACAACTAAATTTGATATCACAAAACAAGGACCTAAAGAAAATCATAATTGGGAAATATGTGGAGCAAGTGATTTTGAAAATTTAGATTTATCTTTATATCCTACTGCAGATGATTTATTTGCTGATCATATCCATGGAACTGATATTCCTCCAGGAAATGTTCCATATTCTGAAAATACACTATATCATGATGGAGATCATGCATTTAGAGTTATCATTTATAATGATACAATAAGTAATTATAATAGTGTATTATATACTACTACAAATTCTACTAAATATGTTCCTTCATTTTGGGATCCTGTATTTTACAATGATATTTATGATATGACTGGTTCAAGTAAGAATAATCCTTTAGTAATTTTAAGTTATATTTTAGAAGATACAATATCATTAACTAATAGTGGTGCTGGTACTATATTTACATCAGTTAAAGCCTTAGATGTACCAGCTAAAGCTGTAACTATTAATAAAGTTGATGATGCTTTTAGAATTAAGTTTAATTCAAATTCATATGATCATGTAATATTTGAAATTAAAGATCAAAGAGGAAAAACATACTATGTTATGATTGCAAGAATCGCACTTCACAATAACTTTACTGAAGCAGGTATTGCTAATCCTACAGAAATGACATTCTCTTTATATTATCCAGATAACAAATCATACAGAGATTATGAAGTACTTGCAAGTATTGAATATAAAAATGGCACAACAGCACTAAAAAAATTAGATGTAACTGATATTATTGAAAAGTATTGGGAAGGTCCTGAACAAGTTAGCGTTAATCGTGGAAAGATTTGGGAAGGTGGAACTAACCTTAATAAATCTCATTATTTAGTTAAAGATATTAAATCAATTGAAAAAATTAAATTCTTTGTTGATTATGCCGGTTCTACTTCAAGCGTATATAAAGGAACATTTAATGGTTCAAATAGTGGTTTAGTATTTGATATGGCAAAAAGAGAATTTGTATATGGGGAAGGAGCTAATTAATATGAGAAAGTATTTATTATCAATTATTGTATTATTAATTGCTATTATTCCTTTTACTTTTGCTCGTGCTGCTAGTATAGATCAAATAATAGTTTATCAAGATTTTAGAGACATAATTGTTAAAGGTCAAACTTCAGATGATGTATATGCTGTAAATATTGAAGTTTATGATGAAGATGAAATAGAATTTATTAAAAAATTAACTGTTTATGTATCAGATGATAATACATTTAAAACAACTATTGATGTAGAAAATGGTAGATATACTTTAAGAATTGCTAATTATGATGGTGGCGATTATGAAAAAGTATCATTTATAAAAGAAGATCCAGCACCTGGTTCTGTACCTGAAACTTCTGATAATATTGGTAAATATATAGTTATTGGATTAGTAAGTTTAACAGCATTATCTGCAAATTTACTTATTAGAAAAAGATTAAATTAGATTTTATATCTAATTTTTTTATTAAATAACTTGATAAAAAGTTAAATTAAGTATATAATTTAATATATACAAAGCAAATGAGGAAGACGGCAAATATTAATTAATTTAAAGAGAGTCTATGTTTGGTGAAAATAGATAATTAAA
The DNA here is from genome assembly GCA_902783185.1 of uncultured Erysipelotrichaceae bacterium. Lineage (GTDB taxonomy): Bacteria > Bacillota_I > Bacilli_A > RF39 > UBA660 > RUG12834. The sequence continues at coordinate 2,074 of CACZPQ010000069.1, read as the reverse complement.
GTATTTGTAGATCACTTCTGATGTTCTTAAGGGATAAGCTTAAGACGTTATCTTACGTTACAAGAGTAGAGTTGAATTAATTATTCATAAAGTAAGGTGGTACCACGACAAGAAATCGTCCTTATACTTTATGATTTTTTTGTTTTTGGGAGGTTATTTATGGATAAGAATAACAAAAAAAGATTATATTTAGCTGCATTAGGTATTAGTGGAGCTTTAACACTAACTGCATGTGGAAAAAATTATGGAGAATTAATGGATGATACAGAGAAAAATCACTATTTTACAACTATAGATGATAATTACAAAGAAAATGAACCTTTATCGTATGATATTGTTTCAAAAATGTATGTTGTATTTTTAACAGGAACTAATGATGCATACATTTTAATGAATATAGATGGTAATGGTGGTTATGATTATTTTACAGGATGTTATATTCACCAAATAATTGAATATGACAATGATGATATTTTATTTATAACAAAAGACATTAATTATTATTTATTACAATATGGAATGATTAAAGAATACTACAATCGTGATGATTTAAGACAATTATTGGAACAAATAAAAAATGATTATGAATTAGAGTATAATGATAAATTGGATAAAGATAGTGCCTGGGCATATAAATTAGTAAAAAAGGAGAATAAATGATGAAAGAATTTAAACAATTAGATAAAAGAAATGTTAAAGAAGTTGAAGAATCAATTTTAAAGGAATGGAAAAGTACTGATATTTTAAATGAGACTATTAAAAATAGAGAGTCAAGTGATTCTTGGGTATTTTATGATGGACCTGCAACAGCAAATGGAAATCCTGGACTTCATCATATGGTAGCTAAATTTCTTAAGGATAGTTTTTGTAAATATAAAACTATGCAAGGAAATAAGGTATTAAGAAAAGTAGGATGGGATACTCATGGTCTTCCAGTTGAAGTACAAGTTGAAAAAGAACTTGGCTTTGAAGGAAAAAAAGATATAGAAAAATATGGTATCAAAGAATTTAATGAAAAGTGTAGAGAATCGGTATGGAAAAATGTTGATGCATTTAATAAATTAACTGATGAAATGGGTCAATTTATAGATTTAAAAAATCCATATATAACATATGATAATGATTATATTGAAACAGAATGGTGGATATTAAAGAAATTCTTTGATGAAAATATGTTTTATAAAGGTGTTAAAATTGTTCCATGGTGTCCTAGATGTGGTACAGGACTTGCTTCTCATGAAGTAGCACAAGGTTATGAAACAATTACTGCAAATACTGTAATTGTTCCATTTAAAAAAGTTGATGAAGACGCATACTTTTTAGTATGGACAACAACACCATGGACATTAATATCTAATGTTGGATTATGTGTTAATCCAAATGTTGATTATGTAAAAGTTGAATCTCAAGGATATAAGTTTATATTAGCAAAAGATTTGGCAAGTAGTGTATTAGGTGATGAATATAAAGTATTAGAAACATATAAGGGTAAAGAATTAGAAAACATAAAGTATGAACAATTATTACCTTTCTTAAGTGTTGATAAAACATCTAATTCATTTATTGTTACATGTGATGATTATGTAACTACTAGTGATGGTACAGGAATAGTTCATATTGCTCCAGCTTTTGGTGAAGATGATGCTAAGGTTGGAAAAAAATATAATTTAGCTTATCTTAATCCAGTTGGTGAAGATGGTTGTTATAATGACGGACCATGGAAGGGTATGAATATTTTTGATGCTGATTTAGAAGTAATAAAATGGTTGAAAGAAAATGATAAACTATTTAAAAAGCAAAAAATGGAGCATGAATATCCACATTGTTGGAGATGCCATTCACCACTAGTTTATTATTCTAGACCTTCATATTATTTAGAGGTAACTAAAATTCAAGATAAAATATTATCTGAAAACAATAAAGTTAATTGGTATCCATCATATGTTGGAGAGAAAAGATTTGGTAATTGGCTTGAAAACATGAATGATTGGGCAATAAGTCGTAATCGTTATTGGGGAACACCACTTCCATTATGGACTTGTGAATGTGGTCATAATGAAATGATTGGCTCTAG
>CACZPQ010000068.1 GCA_902783185.1 uncultured Erysipelotrichaceae bacterium | reverse complement strand
TCTAATTACTGTACTAAAAGTCTTTCCTTTATTATCATCTTGATTATCATTTGTTTCTTTAAATGTTATTCTTAATGTATAATTATGCGTTTGTCCTACTGCTAATGCTTGGTTTTGTACTATCTTTGTATTTACATCTGGTACTTGCGTTTCTTCAATATTTGCTCCATTACTTGATGTTAATGTATATACTAAATCTGTTTTATCAGCAAAATTATTTATTAAATCACTCATATATATATCATAATATGTATCAACTGTTCCTGTATTTCTTACACTAAATGTTTTTTCTATATATGATCCTGGAATTATATTATCTAATCCTACTTGTGGTCCATCACTAAACTCTATTTCCATAGTTCCTGTAGTTACTACATTATTATTTGATGTCCCTGTAACTGTTGCTGTAAAATATGCATATGAAGATATTGTTAAAGTAACAACAAAAACTAATACTAAGAGTGATATTATTACATAATGAAATTTTTTATTATTATTTTCCATATACTTCCCTACTTTCATATATAATTATACATTACTATAATCTATTTTAACAATTATATGTTTACAATATTTACATATTATATACATATATACTTACTATTATTGGAATTATGCTTGTTTATTATGATAAAATTATTAATGAAAGGAGAAAACTTATGAATAATAAATTATATAGTAAAGTTTTTGGATGGTTATTTATTGGTCTTTTAATAACATTTGCTGTTGGTTATGGAACAAATATAATACTTATTAACAATTTAGACTTAGCTGTTAAAGTATTTACTGGATATTGGTTTTGGATAATAATTATTGTTGAATTATTACTAGCAGTTGTATTAAGTTTAGGTCTTAGAAAGTTTAATAGCACAATAACTAAATTATTATATATTTTATATACAGCAATTACAGGAATTACTTTTTCAACAATATTTATGTATTTTAAAATGGATTCAATAATCATTATATTTTTAATTACATCCTTAATATTTGGATTATTTGCTATTATAGGTAGTAAATTACAAATTGATCTATCTAAATTTGGATTATATCTATTTATTGCTTTAATTGGTGTTATTGTAGTATCAATTATTAATATATTTATTGGAAGTAGTCAATTAAATATGTTAGTATCTGCTGTATCAATATTAATATTTACATTATATATTGGTTATGATATTAGAAAAGTACAACAACTAACTGAAACTGATATTGATGAAGATAATATTGCTGTATATGGTGCTTTCCAATTATATTTAGATTTTATTAATATATTTATAAGATTATTAGAATTATTTGGAAAATCAAATGATTAAAGAAAAGTTTATACACTTTTCTTTTTTTTGTTAATCCATTCATCACACTTTGTTTCTAATAAGTTAAAATCTACAGTGTTTTTTAAAAACTCTTTATCGACATTGTTGTTTTTTTGATTATATAAACTATTACTATAGTAAACTATAATTTTTTTGTTCTTATTAATAAACCTTAATTCATTTAATACTATAAATTTATAAAACTCATCCTTTTCTTTTTGAATATCATAATATTCTATTTCTGTATTTGGAACTGGAATCATATTACTTAATCTTAATGTACCAAATAAATCTTTATTATTATGCATTCTAATAATTGATGGTGAATCGCTTCTTATATTTCCATTTAAATAATCAGTTTCTTTTGGTGAAGATAATGGAATAAAGTAATTATAACTATTTATTTTTAATACTACACCTAAATATTTTCTTTTATGATTTCTATTATTAATCTTGTTATCATATACTCTTGAATCATACTTTCTTAAATAGTTAATATATTCATCGCTTACTGAATAAAGTTTCAACTTTAATTTCAAAACAAAACCTCCTTTCTAAAAATCAAAAAAAGGGTGAGTGTGTTTTTTTAAACACTCCTCACCCTCTGATTTTAATTTTCTCATTTAACGGCTGAGATACACCCAGATTTTACTTTCTCACTTAACGGCTGAGATACACCTAGATTTTACTTTCTCATTTAACGGCTGAGATATGCCTAGATTTTACTTTCTCGTTTAACGGCCGAGATATGCCTAGATTTTTGTACTTATTTAAGTACATCATAATAATAACATAGTATCTTTGATTATGTCAATTATTTTTTTTTATTTTTCTTAAATATTCTTTATCACTTTTTGATATTCTATATGATTCAATACATTTTTGAATTCCTTTATTAAATGAGAATTTATTTAGTTTAGATTTATTTAAATACTTCATTGTTTGTTTTCTACATTTAATAAAGCATTCACATAACAGCCAAGAAGCTGCCATATTAACATAATATGTATCTAACTTAATATTATCTAAAATATTAAATATATCATCTATATATTTATCATTAACAAAATGATTTAATATAGATACTAACCCTACTCTTATATAATATTCTTTATTAGATTCAGTTAATTTTTTAAATATTTTAAAATATTTATCTTTACCTTTAACTATTTTTATTGAATTACAAAAACTATCACATAATGACCAATTATCTATGTTATCTATTTGTTCATATAAGTAATTATCAAGAATATCTTCATTATTTAAATAAGCAATAACAAACCCTTTAATCATTACTTCTTCATAATATTTAGGATTATTAAACTTTAAATATTGATTATAATTACTCTTTACTATTTGTTTTGCTATTTTTCTTAAAATAGGAAGTCTAATACCTAATATTTCATATTTAGTATTAATTAATTTTTTAGTAAAATCCTTATAATCATCTTCTTTTAAACTAATTAAATAATTAATATATTCTTTATAAGTTTTATTATTAAATTCTTGATAAATCATATGTTTCCTTTTTCCTTAATGTTTTTTTAAGTGTATTATAAAATTCATAATTCTTTTCTACTCTAACACTTGGTTCTAATAGACTTATTAAATCATCTAAGTCTGATAGTAATAAATCTAATTCTTCATTATTAAGTGTCATAATTATACGTTTTAATTGAAATATTTTTTTAATTGCCATTTTTTCTTTATTCTCTATATCCAAAATCATTTCATTTCTATCCATAACAACCCTACCTCCCTATATGTAAATTATAACATATATATATCAAAATAATACAATAAAATCTATTTATAGTGGTATACTATATTTATAAAGGAGGGATGTTAAATGATACACAAAAATATAATATGTATTGATTTAAAATCCTTCTTTGCATCAGTTGAATGTGTAGATCGTGGTTTAGATCCATTTAAGGTTGATTTAGTGGTTGCTAACCCATATCAAGGAAATGGTGCAATTACTCTTGCTGTTAGCCCACATCTTAAAGCTCAAGGTGTTGGTGGTAGAACTCGTTTATATGAAATACCAAAGCATATAAAATATGAAATAGTTCCACCAAGAATGAAATTATATTTACAAAAATCTAAGGAAGTTGTTAATATATTACTTGATTATGTTAATGAAGATGATTTGCATGTATATTCAGTAGATGAAAGTTTTTTGGATGTTACTAACTATTTAAAAATGTATAAAAAAACAGATTATGAACTTGCTAAAACAATAATGGATGATATTAAAAATAAACTAGGATTAACATCAACATGTGGCATTGGTCCAAACATGCTTTTAGCAAAAGTTGCTATGGACATTGAAGCAAAGCATACTAAAGACAATATTGCAAAATGGACATATGATTTAGTCGAGGAAAAATTATGGCCTATTACTCCATTATCAAAAATGTGGGGAATTGGTCCAAGAATGGAAAAAAGATTAAATAATTTAGGCCTTAAAAAAATTGGTGATATAGCTAAGTATGATAAAAATAAATTAAAAAAATTATTTGGAATTATGGGTGAAGAACTATGGAATCATGCTAATGGTTTAGATGAAGCTGTTATTGCAGATTACAAAGTTATGCCTAAATCAGAAAGTTTTTCTAATTCACAAGTATTATTTAAAGACTATGATGAATCCAATATAAAAATAATTATCAGAGAAATGTGTGAAATTGTTTCTCGTCGTCTAAGACTTGCCCACAAAAAATGTCAAACAATTGGTTTAGGTATTGGTTATTCTAAAACAACTGGTGGTGGTTTTTATCACAACATTAAAGTAAAACCAACTGACCTTGAAAGTGAATTGGTAGATATTGCTCTTCATTTATTTGATAGTTACTATGAATATAAACCTATTAGAAAAGTAACTATCTCAGCTGGAAATTTAGTAAAAAATAATAGTTTACAACTTGATTTATTCAAGGACTTAGAATCTATAGAAAAAGAAGAAAAAATAAATAGTACAATAGATCAAATAAAAGAAAAATATGGCAAAAATTCATTAGTTAAAGCCTCTGCTCTTCTTTCTGATTCTACAATAATGGATCGAAATAAAAAGATTGGTGGTCACCATGAGTGATCGTGGAATGAAAAAATGGCTTCCATTTGATTCATTAACAAATACAAATAAAATGAAACATGAATTAAGTAAAAAGAAAATAAAAATAGAAAAACCAATTTTATCTGAAGATCAATTAATTAATTTAGATAATAAGATTATGGAAGCATTCTTTAATAAAGATATAATCAAAATATCATACTATTTTAATAATAATATAATAAAAAAAGAAGTTAGAATTAAATCTATAGATTATAATAAAAAACAAATATTGTTATCAGATAATACAAAACTTTACTCTAAACAAATCATAAATATTGACTATTTATGATTTTTTGTTTAAAATACTGATTTGGTGGTGATAGCAAAATGATGAAAAATCAATTAGATCTATACGTTAGAATGTTAAACAATAATAATGCAATACTAGTTCTTTATAAACAATTAGCGGACTTAGAATTTTTTAATGAAAAAGGTAGTGATAAATATATTCATACTACAAAAATCATTAAACAACTTTCAGATACTAATGAAAGATTATATCACGAATATGCAAAATCTAATAAAGCAATATTAGACTTACCAAGTTTAAGCAATAAAAAGGAAGCATCGGCTTATGCTTTTGTTTATAATTTTAGTAAAAGCAATAAAACTAATCAAGTACTAAGATATATAAACTTTAATAGTAAAGAAAATGATGAAGATTATTTATTATATAAGAAATTAATTAATAGTACTATATTAGATTATATTGATATTGAAATACAAAAAAGAAAAAGTAAAGTAATAAAAAGAGAACTAATAAATGTTAAATATACATTTATTGCATTAAATAAAGATTTAGAAAATGTATTTTTACAGGATTATAATAATTATTCTAAAACATCATTATATCAACAAGAATTTAATGAAAATATAAATAATGAAAAAACAATTAATTATGTTAACAAATCTATATCTGATAACATAAAAGATACTTTAATTAAGATTGCTAAAAGAAAAAAAGATAATTATGAAAATTATAGTGATGCTATTGTTGATATATTATTATCTATATATTTAAAAGCATATACATCTTTATTAACTAATACTGATGATTTTAATAGAATAAAAAGTATTAGTGAAGAAATAACAAATAGAATATCTAATGACTTAAATAAAAAATTAATTAAGAACTCACTAAATTTAGAACTAGAATTAATCTTATCTAGAAAACTTTAAAAAAACACTTGCTAATAATAAGTATTTATGGTAAGATTATATTGTTCTTTTGGGGGATTAGCTCAGTTGGCTCAGAGCACCTGCCCTGCACGCAGGGGGTCAAGGGTTCGAGTCCCTTATCCTCCACCATTTAGAACTAAAAAGACTAGATAACTAGTCTTTTTTTATATTAAATTTAAATGTTCAAATAATATTTTTAAACCTATTATTATAAGTACAAATCCACCAAATATTTGAGATTTAACACCAAATCTTTCACCTACTTTATTTCCTATTATTACACCAATAAAAGATAATATAAATGTAATAATACCTATCATTGACATTGAAAATATTATATTAACATTTAAAAATGATAATGTAATTCCAATTATTAATGCATCAATTGATGTTGCAAGAGATAAAATAATCATTGTTTTATAGTTAATACTATCATCAACTATATTTTCATTTAGTATTGCACCCTTTATCATTTTAATTCCAATAAATAATAAAGAGAAAAAGGCAATCCAATGATCAATATTAGCAATTAAATCATGAAATTTGTATCCTATTAAATAACCAACTACTGGCATTAATGCTTGAAATATTCCAAAATATAAACCAATGATAATAGCATTTTTATATCTATTTTTATAAAAAGTCATACCTTTACAAATAGATACTGCAAAAGCATCCATTGACAAGCTTATTCCAATTAATATAATATCAAATATATTCATACTAAATAATATGATATTTATTTATTTTTAATTCCTTTTATTGTATTATATTACTAGTGATTATTATGAATGAAAAAGAATTAATAAATTATTATAATAAATTTAAAGAAGATAAAAGACTTGATACTAAACACGGTCAAGTTGAATTTTTAACTGCTATAAAATATATAAAAAAGTATTTAAAAAAAGGTGATAAAATACTTGATGTCGGAGCTGGTACTGGAAAATACTCTATATATTTTTATGAACAAGGATATGATGTAACATCAGTAGAACTAGTAAAACAAAATATTAATACCTTTAAATCAAAACTTAATAATTTAAATATTCCAATATATCAAGGTAATGCTACTAATTTAAAAATATTTAAAGAAAATACATTTGATATTGTACTACTTTTTGGACCAATGTATCATTTAATATCTTTTGAGGAAAAAGTAAGAGCATTAAATGAAGCTAAAAGAGTTGTTAAAAAAGATGGTTTAATATTTATATCTTATTGCATGAATGAATATGCAATCATAACACATGGTTTTAAAGAAAACTATATAAAAGAAACTATAAATAGTTTAGATAATAATTTTAATATTATATCTAAAGATAATGATTTATATTCATTTGTTAGATTAAAAGATATTAATAAATTAAATAAGGAATGTAAGTTAAAAAGAATTAAAATAATATCTCAAGATGGACCAACTGAATATTTAAAAAAAGAAATAAATAAAATGGATAATAAAACATTTGATATATTTTTAAACTATCATTTCAAAACTTGTGAAAGTAAATATTTACTTGAAGCATCAAGACATACTTTAGATATATTAAAAAAAGTATAGATTCTATTCTATACTATTTTTTTATGCTAATAACTTCTTTACCACCCATATATGGTTGTAATACTTTTGGTATTTTTATTGAACCATCACTTTGATAGTTATTTTCAATTAATGCAATTAAACCTCTTGGTGAAGCAACAACTGTATTATTTAATGTATGTAAATAATAATTACCATTTTCTCCCTTACACTTTATACCTAGTCTTCTTGCTTGAGCATCACCTAAAGTAGAACATGATCCTACTTCAAAATATTTTTGTTGTCTAGGAGACCATGCTTCTATATCACAAGATTTTACTTTAAGGTCTGCTAAATCACCAGAGCAACATTCAAGTTGTCTAACTGGGACATCAAAGTTTCTAAATATATCAACAGTTAATTTCCACATTTTATTATACCAATTCATTGAATCTTCAGGTTCACAAATAACAATCATTTCTTGTTTTTCAAATTGATGAACTCTATATAGTCCTCTTTCTTCAAGACCGTGAGAACCACCTTCTTTTCTAAAACATGGAGAATATGAAGTCATAGATATTGGTAATTCTTCCTTTTTTAATAATTGATTTTTAAACTTACCAATCATTGAGTGTTCAGAAGTTCCAATTAGATATAAATCTTCACCTTCAATTTTATACATCATTGCTT
>CACZPQ010000067.1 GCA_902783185.1 uncultured Erysipelotrichaceae bacterium | reverse complement strand
TTTATTACTCCAGTTACCTACTGCTTTATTACAATTTACTACATCTACTTCATAACTATCTTTTGATGGTGGATTACTATGTCCTTCACCATCATAAAAATATGCTAATGTTTTATTAGCACTTTTTTCATTATTACTAAATATTGATACACCAGAAAAAATAACAATTGTTAGTGTTATTATTATCATTGATATTATTGTTATTTTTCTTTTCTTCATTGTTATCAACTCTTTATTATATCTAATTATATTTTAACAAAAATAGTACATTATTACAATTAAAAAATACTATTATTAATAGTATTAATAAATAAAAAATAATAACAAATAAACAATTATTTCTTCTTTTTCTTGCATAATTTTTTACAATCATCTTTATATAATGATTTTATTATCATTTCATCTAGTTTAGACAATTCTCTTTCTTTATACATTACAATATCAGGTCTAAGATATGCACATATCATTTTTCCACGATGTTTAGGTCCTGTAGATTCAACTAAAAGAATTCTTCCAGTTTTAAGATCATCTTCTGTAACAATATCATTAGGTACTCTTGTAACACCTTCAATATTTAAACTAGTAATATCATAATGATTAATAACACCAATATTATCTATATTTTTATTAACATTTAAAAACTTTTCTATAAATTCTTGCATAGAAATAGTTTTGTAGTCTTCAAATCTATTTTTCATACCAAAACTCTCCCTTTTATTAATTATTTTTTATCTTTCTTTTTATGTTCAAATAATATATCTGTCTTCATAACAATAATTAATAATACAATCATTAAAACAACATAAATGATCATAGAAACCTTTTGATTATGAAGAACAAACAATATAGACACAATACTAAATAATATAGTTATTAAATATATTATTAAAACTGTTGTTCTTGGAGAAAACTTCATCTTTAACAATTGGTGATGTAAGTGTTCTCTATCTGGATTAGTAAACGGATTTTTATGTTTAAGTAATCTTCTAATTATTGCAGATGCAGTATCAAATATAGGTATTGCAAGTATAGCAATTGGAATAACAATTGATGTAAGTGTTGTAGCTTTATAACCTAGTAATGCAATAATACTTATTATATATCCTAAAAAATATGATCCAGTATCACCTAAGAAAATTGAAGCAGGTGGAAAATTATGAACCAAGAAACCTAATGAAGCACCGGCCATAATTAATGATAATATAACATCTAAACCACCCATTTGATTAAGTATAAATGCAATAATTGCAATAGTAACAAAATAAATTGTTGAAATACCTGACGTTAATCCATCAATTCCATCAATTAAATTCATAATATTCATAACTGCAACCATAAATAAAATAGTAATAATTTGAGCCCATGGTGCAGTAAAATATAGATTAATTCCAAATGCACTTATTTCATTTAAAACAATATTACCATATATACAAACAGTTGATGCTGCAATTAATTGTACTAAAAATTTATATTTAGCTTTTAATGGATTAATATCATCAATCATTCCACATAGAACAATTAAAAAACCACCCATTAAAATAGATAACATTATAGTTGATTCTCTTGCATAAAGCATATATCCCAACATAAAAGTTAAAAATATTGCTAAACCCCCAAGTCTAGGCATTGGTTTATTATGTATTTTTCTTTTATTAGGTATATCAAGTGCATTAACATGTATTGCTATTAATCTAACAATTGGAGTTAATATAAAGCTTGTCAAAAAAGTAACAAGTAATATTACCCACACATTATGTCCATTTACTAATAAATCCATCTTCCTACTCCTAACTAAATTTATTATACCCTAAAAATAAATAAAAATAAAGATTATTTATATTTTAAAATTAAAAGAACTAGTTTTTCTAGTTCATCATTTTTAATATATCTTCTTTTGTTTTAAAACCAAGTGACCTTGCGTATTCTTTTCCGTCTTTAAATAAAATTACACATGGAATAGACATGATACCATATTCACTGGCAAGTTCACTTTCTTCATCAACATTTATTTTATAAACACTTTGTTCATTTCCAATTTCATCCATAATTGGAGAAAGCATTTTACAAGGTCCACACCAATCTGCATAAAAATCAACAAATGCAAAACCACGTGATTCTAATACATCTTTTTTAAATTCTTCAGTATTTATTTTCTTAGACATAATTAACCTCCATTAATATTATATATTTATTTTAATAGTATTATTAGTAAAAAACAAGATTTTTTGTTATAATAATTTTTAGGTGATTTTATGAAGAATATTAAAATATTATTATTACTGTTGATAACATCTATTTTATTAACAGGTTGTACAAATCAAGAAAACAATTTAAATATTAATTTTAATATTGAAGGAAATGAAACATCATTAAACTATGATACTGAAAATCCCTTAGTTGCAATGCAAATTAAAAACTATGGAGCTATAGTTATTGAATTATATCCAGACATTGCACCTAATACAGTAAGCAATTTTATTTCATTAGTAAAAAGTGGTTTTTATGATAACAATACATTCCATAGATTAATACCTGGATTTGTACTTCAAGGTGGAGATCCAAATGGAGATGGTACCGGCGGTCCTGGTTATCATATCCAAGGTGAGTTTTCAAACAATAACTTTAAAAATGATTTAAAACATACTAAAGGCATAGTATCTATGGCAAGAGCAACACTTCCAAATAGTGCTGGTTCGCAATTTTTTATAATGTTAGGTACTGCAACAAACCTTGATGGTAATTATGCAGCATTTGGTAAAGTAATTGATGGTATGGAAAATGTAGAAAAAATTGAAACAAAAGAAAAAATTGAAAACAAAAAATCAGGTAAACTTTCCAAAAACTTAACTTTAACAAAAGCATTAGTAGATTTAAAAGGAAAAACTTATAAAGATGTTGTTAAAAATTAACAACTCCTTTTTTATTTACATCAATTGTTCAAAACATGACAACTTATTATAAAATCTATGATAAAATAAATATGGATGTGATATTAATGAAATTTGATGATAATATCAGTAAAGAAGAATATATTAAGTTTTGGGAAAACAATGCTAATCAACATTTTTTAAATTCATATTGGTGGGGAATAGTATCTAATAATAATAAAGGTGTAATTCCTAAGTATGTAGGTTTAAGAAATGATAATAACGAGATATTATGTGAAACATTAATTCTTATAAAAAAAACACCATTAAATATGTCGTATTTATATGCACCTAGAGGTTTTTTAATTAATTGGGATAATAAAGAATTGGTTAAGGAATTTACTAATTCATTAAAAGATTATATGAAAAAAATCAACGCTATATACTTACGTGTTGATCCAGCCATAATGTATCAAGAAATAGATATTGAAGCAAAACCAATTAAAGATGGTAAAAACAATTATGAATTATTTAACTATCTATTAAAACTAGGTTACAATCATAAAGGTTTTTATAAACTTTATGAAGGTAATCAACCAAGATATACCTTTAGAACGATAAATAAAAATTATAATTCATTTGAAGAAATTGAAAAAACAATATCAAAATCTACAATGAGAGATATAAAAAGAAGTTATAAATATGATCTTAAAATAGAACTTAGCGATAATATTGATGATTTTTATGAACTTCATAAAAGAGTTGCTAATAAAGACCAATTCGGTCTTAAAAACGAAAATTATTTTAAAGACATGTTTAATTATTTTAAGGAATATAACTATGCAAAAAACTATGTTTGCAAAATTAATTTAAATAATGTAATAAATAATTTAAAAAAAGAATTAGAAAATGAATTTAATGAAGAAAGAATAAACAAAATTAAAAAAGATATTGCTTTCTTTGAATCTAAAAAAACAACTGATGATGATATAGTTATTGGTTCAATGCTATGTTTATATTCAAAAATAGGTGCTTGGGCACTTTATATAGGAACTGATGAAATAGCTGAATACATCAACTTGATTAATAGATATTGTTATGAATTTTTAAAAGATTCATACAATGAGAAAAAAGAATTTTCTGACCTTTTTGGAACAGTTGGTGATCCACACACTAAATATAAGAATCTTGCAGGAATATTTGAATATAAAAGAAAATTAGGTGGTACGTATTTAGAATGGATGGGAGACTTTGATTTAGTTAATAAACCATTCTGGTATAAGATATTACCGATACTACTAAAAATTTATAGAAAAATAAAAAAGTAATTCATT
>CACZPQ010000066.1 GCA_902783185.1 uncultured Erysipelotrichaceae bacterium | reverse complement strand
TCTGTATAACGCATTGCAGCGGCACCATCACCATCCATATTACCAAAGTTACCATGACCATCAACTAAAGGACAACGATATGAAAAGTCTTGTGCCATTCTTACCATTGCTTCATAAATTGAAGAATCACCATGTGGATGGTATTTACCCATAACATCTCCAACAATTCTTGCTGATTTAACATGAATCTTATCAGATGTATGTCCTTCTTCAAACATACCATATAAAATACGTCTATGAACTGGTTTTAAACCATCTCTTAAATCAGGAATTGCACGGGCAGTAATAACACTTGCAGCATAATCAACAAATGATTTACTGACTTCATCAACTATATTATTATTTTGTAATTTATCCATAACAAACCCTCCTATACATCCAATTCTGCATATTCTGCATGTTCTTCAATAAATTTACGTCTAGGTTCTACTTCTTCACCCATTAATGTTGTAAATATTTCATCTGCAGCCATAGCGTCATCTACTGTAATTTTTCTTAATGTTCTTTTATTTATATCCATTGTTGTATCAAATAATTCATCATAATCCATTTCTCCTAAACCTTTCATTCTTCCAATAATAGGTTTAACATTACCTGGAATTTCTGATAATTTTTGATTTAATTCTTCATCATCAAGGGCATATGTTACATTTTTTCCATACTTTATACTATAAAGTGGTGGTTGTGCAGCATATACATGACCAGCTTCAACAATTGGTCTAAAGAATCTATAAAATAATGTTAATAATAATACTCTAATATGTGAACCATCTACATCAGCATCAGTCATTATAACTATTTTGTCATATCTTAATTTAGATAAATCAAATTCATCACCAATACCAGTACCAAATGCAGTAATAATAGTTCTTATTTCTTCATTAGATAATGCTCTATCAAGTCTTGCATTTTCAGCATTAAGAATTTTTCCTCTTAATGGGAAAATTGCTTGAATCATAGAATCTCAACCTTTTTTAGCAGAACCACCGGCACTATCTCCCTCGACTAAGAATATTTCACATTCTTTGGGATCTTTACTCTTACAATCAGATAATTTTCCATAGAAATTAGTAACATCTAAATCTGATTTTCTTCTTGTTAATTCTCTTGCTTTTTTAGCAGCAATTCTTGCGTTTGATGCAAGTATAGCCTTTTCTATGATATTTTTTGCTTGGTCAGGATTTTCCATTAAGAATCTTTCTAATCCGTTACCAAATATATCACTACCTATTTTTCTTACTTCACTATTTCCAAGTTTTGTTTTTGTTTGACCTTCAAATTGTGGATCAGGATGTTTACAAGATATAATCATTGTTAATCCTTCCCTAACATCCTCTCCAGTTAAAGATTCATCACTATCTTTTAAGATTTTAGCATTCTTACCATAACTATTTAAAACTCTTGTAAGTGCTTGTTTAACGCCATCTTCATGTGTTCCACCTTCAGGAGTATGTATATTATTAGCAAAAGAATATAATTGTGATTGATATGATGTATTATATTGACATGCTATTTCAATAGAAATATCATCTACTTTTCCTTCTACATAAATAACATCATCATGAAGAACAGTATTATTTTTATTTAACATTTGTACATATTCAATAATTCCACCATTATATATGTATTCTATTTCTTTTTTAGGTTCTTCTCTTAAGTCTGTTAAGATTATTCTTATTCCTTTATTTAAGAAAGCCATTTCTTGTAATCTTTTTGATAATATATTGAAATCAAATTCAGTTGTTTCAAAAACAGTTTCATCTGGATGAAATTTTACTGTTGTTCCTGTTCTTTCTTTATCACATTTATCAATAACTTTCATTGGTTCTACTGGTTTTCCACCATTTTCAAATCTTTGATAATGTACTTCACCATCTCTATAAACATATACTTCTAAGAAATCTGATAATGCATTAACAACTGATGCACCTACTCCGTGAAGACCACCAGAAACTTTATAGCCTCCACCACCAAATTTTCCACCAGCATGTAATACTGTAAATATTGTTTCAATAGTAGATAATCCTGTTTTCTTATTAATACCAGTTGGCATACCTCTACCATCATCTTTTACAGTAACAATATTTCCTGGTTCAACAGTAACTTCAATATCATCACAATAACCAGCTAAAGCTTCATCAACAGCATTATCAACAATTTCCCAAACTAAATGATGTAATCCAGCAATATGAGTATTACCTATATACATTCCTGGTCTTTTTCTTACAGCTTCTAATCCTTCTAATACTTGAATAGCACTATCTCCATAATTATTTTCATCTTTCATATTTTACTCCTCCTTTATGCCACTATCAGTTATATGAAATATTTTACTTTTTTCTTTAATTTTTTTATTTACTTTATCTATTTCAGTAGTTGTAATAAATGTTTGTACATCATTATCAATTAAATTAAGAATATTATTTATTTTTTCTTCATCTAATTCACTAAATAAATCATCTAATATAAGAATAGGAATCTTATTTATTTTTTCTTTAAAAATTTCTATTTCTGATAACTTATATGCAATAATAGCATTTTTTTGTTGTCCTTCAGATCCAAATTCTTTTAATTCATTATTATTTATCTTGAATAATAAATCATCATGATGTATACCAATTTTAGTCATTCCTAGTATCATATCTTTATCTAAAGTTTCTTTATATTTTTTTAATAACATATCTTTAGATAAATCTTTATAATTACTTATATATTCTATATTTATTCCTTCTATATTTGATATTTTTTTATATATATCATCTATTTTAGAATTAATATTATCAATATAATTTTTTCGATATTCATATATTTCTAATCCTAAATCTATTAATTTATCTGTTAATATATCTAAATAATCTTTTGACATATTAGAATTAATATACATAGTTTTAAGATAAGAATTTCTTTGTTTAAGTATTTTATTATAATTACTTAATATTTTTAAATATCTATTATTATATTGTGATATAGATACATTTAGTAGTTTTCTTCTTATACTAGGTGAATCTTTGATTATTTGTAAATCATTTGGATTAAATAAAATTACTTTTATATTAGATATATAATCACTTATTTTTTTATAAGTATTATTATCTATTTTTACTTTTTTTCCAGTTTTAGTAATAATAACCTCATAATTATTTTTAATATCATCAAGTATAGTACCATTAATCTTAGTAATATCTTTACCTTCTTTTATAACTATTTTTTCATTATTACTACGAAAAGTTTTAGTTAAAGCAAGTAAATATATAGCTTCAATTAAATTAGTTTTACCCATACCATTTTTTCCATAAATAATATTATTTTTAGAAAATGATAATTCTTGAGTGTCATAATTTCTAAAATTTTGTAATTTTAAATTATTGATTTGCATAATAATCCTCTTTTAACTACTAAAATTTAAAATAATAGGTTAGTAAATACTCCTATACCTATAGTAATTATAACACAAAATTTGAGTTTTTTTTAGTATTTTTCACTATTTTTTAGTATTTTTATTTAATTTTCTTTCCTTTAATAAATATATTAATCTTGATGATCTTAATATTTGATTATTTAAAATACCATATGATATAGGAAAAATAATGAATTTTCCATTATTAAAGTATATTTTAGAACCTCTATAATTTCTTTCAAATCTATCAATATTATTTAATGAAATCCATGAGCATTTATTATTTTTAATTGATGAAGTTGGAAAAAATACCATATTTGATGATTCTTCAATAATTATAGGTACTTTATAATTAATATTAAGTAATGAAGAAGAAGCTATTTTTCTACCATCTAATGTACTACCAAAATATTTACAACTATTATTTAATATTTCTTTTATATTTTGTTTTACTATATAATTATTATATTTTTCATATACTATAGTTATTTTATTATTTTTTGGAATAATAGCTAATGTATCTTCATTTATTTCATAACTATTCATTATAATTCACCCCCTTTTTAAAATATTGCTATATTATCAAATTTATTTGTCTAAAATTGTCATATTTTGTATAAAAAAAATACAAATATTTAAATTTGTATTTTAATATGTTTTTATTGGTAATATTAATTGAATTAATGATTCATCTTCAGTTGATTTTATAACAATTGGTTTAGTATCTCCATTTAATAAAACCATTATTTGTTCATCTTTAAATGTTTTTAATGCCTCAATCATATATCTAGCACTAAATGAAATATCAAATGATTCTGTTGTATTACTTTCTACATCAACTTTTTCTAAAGATGATCCTTGTTCAGCAATAGATGATATTTCAACCTTTCCTTTATCTAAATGCATTTTTATTATATTTTTGTCTCTACTACTTGTTAATAAAGATGCTCTAATAATTGATGAATTATAATCATGTAAATTAATATTTAGCATTATTTTAAATTCATTAGGTATTAAATTAGTTGTATTTGGATATGTTCCAGCAAGTAAATTACTTTGAAATAATATATCTTTATATTTAAATAATATTTTATTATTAAATATATGTAATTCTAATGGTTCATCTTCAGTTATAATTTTATCTAATTCTAAAATATTTTTTCCTGGTACTACTATATTAATATCTTCATCAACACTATTAGATAATTTTATAATTTTTTTAGCTAATCTATAAGAATCTGTTGCTATACATTCTAATATATCACCAGTTATTTTTAAATTAATTCCTGTTAATAAAGGTCTTGATTCTTGTGTAGATATAGCAAATACAGTTTGTGAAATAATACTTTTAAATACATTACTATTAATAATAATAGGATTTTTATGTTCTTCTACTTTTATATGTGGATATTCACTTGGATCAAAACAATTTAAATTATATTTACTATTACCAGATTTGATTATAATTTTTAAACCTTCTAATACTTCAAATTCAATTAAATCATCAGGCATATTTCTAATAATATCTACTAATCTATCACTTTGAATAACTATATTACCCTCATTATCAATTTTTTTAATATCTTCTTTATTAATTAATAATTTTATCATTAATTCAGAATTACTTGCTGTTAAATATAAACCTTCTTTTGTTAATTCAAATTTAATACCATTTAATATAGGTATAATATTTTTTGATGATATAGCTCTACTTACATCAATTAAGTTATTTAATATAATATCTTTACTAATTTGAAATTTCATTTTTCTTCCTTCTTTCTTTTATTATTTTTTTATTAATTATAATAATATAGTTTAAACTGTTAATAACTTATTTTTTTCTTATATTTATTATAAAAATGATGTTTTTATTATGTTTATAATTAATAATTTATTAACATATATTTTAAATTTTGTTCTTAATTTCATTTACTATTTCTTGTAATTGTTTATTTTCTTTAATATCTTTTGTTATTTTATTAATAGCATGTATTACTGTTGAGTGATCTCTTCCTCCAAATTCTAATCCAATTCTTGGTAGAGATTCTTCAGTTAACATTCTAGATAAATACATTGCCAGCATTCTTGGATATGCAACATTATTACTTCTTTTTTTACTTTTTAAAGTATCTACTGTTATTTCATAATAATCAGCAACTGCTTTTTGAATAGTAGTAATTGAATTATTTGCATATATATTTTTTGATGAATCATTTCCAAGTGCTTCCATAACAAATTTTAAATCAACACTTTCTGGTACATACATTGCTGTATATGCTTGTATTCTTGTAATAGCACCTTCAAGTGGTCTAATATCACTATCATATAAATTAGCTATATATTCAATTGCTTCATCAGTTATTAAACTAGATATTGAAAATTTTTTAATTTTATCTTTAAGTATTCTTACTCTTAAATCATAATCAGGTGGAAAGATATCAACTGGTAAAGAAAAAGTAAGTCTAGATTTTAATCTTTCTTCTAATTTTTTTAAGTCATCTGGAGATGTATCAGAACTGATTATAATTTGTTTATTTTTACTATGTAGTTCTTCAAATAATTGGAAAAATTCTTGTTGTGTTTTTTCAGCTCCAACTAAAAATTGAATATCATCAATTATTAGTACATCTAAATTAAAATATTTATTTTTAAAATACTTTGATTTTGTTGCTATTTCTTCCTTAGTACCAGAACTAATACTAACAAATTCATCTCTAAAATCTAAACTTTTTGTATATAAAACTCTTAAATTAGAATTATTTGTTATATAATTACCAATTGCATGCATTAAATGAGTTTTACCTACACCACATTTACCATATATAAATAATGGATTATATATTTTACCTGGTTGTGATGCAACAGCCATAGCTGTAGTTTTTGCAAATTTATTTGTTTCACCCATTACATAATTATCAAATGTATAATCTGGATTTAAATTTGTTTCAAATACTTGTTTTTCCTCAATTATTTCAATATTATCATTCGTATCATTATCATTTTCTAATATATCTTCTTGACTAACAAATGAAATTTCATAAGTAATACCTGTTATATCAAATAAAGTATTTTCTACTAAGTCATACCATTTACTATTTAATAAAGTTTTATATGATGGCATTGGAACTTTAATGATAATTTTGTTATTTTCTTGATCTAATTTATATAATTTTAAAGGTTGAAACCAAGTATTGTAAGTAACATCATTAACATTATTACTCAAAATAGACAGAAATTTAGACCATAATTCAGTCTCTACCAAAATCATCACCCCACTACCTATATACCGTCTATAACTAAATTTTAAATTTTGTACATAATTTTTTCAAGTATAAATTTGCATGTTAATAGTTATAAACAAGTTATCAACATAATTAATAACAATTTAATACATATAATAACTTAAAAAAAATAAATTATCAACATTATCCACAAATTTTTGTTAACAAATATAATATTTTGTTAATAAGATATTATAATTATCAACATAATATTTGAATTATTCCTTATTTTATATATATTTTTTGTTTATAAATCTGTTGATAAATTGTTGATAAATATTATTTTATTAAAAATGTTATATAAATATCCACATTTTCTTGACTTTTATCCATATATAATAGTATAATAGGCGCAGTTTAAGAGATGTGGAGGTGCAATAGATGAAAAGAACTTATCAACCAAATAATCGTAAAATGAAAAAGAAACATGGATTTTTTGCTAGAAAAGAAAGTAATATTTTAAATAAAAGAAGAGCAAAAGGACGTAAAAGATTATGTAAGTAAACCACTATAATTGTGGTTTTTTCTTCATATTTGAGGTGATTTTATGAAAAAATATGAAATAATTAAAAAACATGATGAATTTAATAATATTATTCATAATGCTGATTTTATAAAGAATAATTATTTTGTTATATATTATATGAATAATAATTCTAATATGAGTAGATTTGGAATTGCTATTTCTACTAAATTTGGAAAAGCACATATTAGAAATTATTATAAAAGAATTACTAGAAATATTATTGATATAAATAAAAAATCATTTTCAAATAATAAAGATTATATTATAATGATTAAAAGAACTTGTCTTAATATTAAATATAATGAATTATTAACAAGTTTTGAAAATTTATTAAAGGAGCTTAAATAATGAAAAAGAAAATAATGAGTATTTTATTATTAGTAATGATATTATTTAGTACTGCTTGTACAAAATATGTTAAAGAGGATAATAAAACAGTAACATATGAAAAAACAGGACAAATGTTAACATCTAACATTTTATGTAAACCTGTTAATGAAGAATTATATAATTTTTACAATGAACATAATGATTCATTAGAAACAAAATTAGAGGATCTTCCAACATGCCAAGATTTTAAACCTAATGATTTAGGATATAAGAGTTTATGGGAAACAATTCTTATTAAACCAATTGCATGGTTAATATTAAAACTAGGACAATTAGTTGGTAATTACGGTATATCTGTAATGATTATGTCATTAATTATTAGAGCATTAATGATTCCATTATCTAAAAAGAGTATGTCTCAATCTGAAAATATGAAAAAAGCACAACCTGAGATTGCTAAAATAGAAAAGAAATATGCTAATAAGAATGATAATGAATCTATGATGGCTAAATCACAAGAAACTATGATGGTTTATAAAAAATATAATATTAATCCTGTAAGTGGATGTTTAACAGCATTTATTCAATTACCTTTATTCTTTGCTTTTTTAGAAGCAATAAATAGGGTACCTGCTATATTTGAAGGTGAATTATTTGGAATGAATTTAGGAATGACTCCACTTGTTGGTCTTTCACATAGTAATTATATATATATAGCATTAATTATACTAATTATAGTATCAACATACATATCATTTAAATTTAGTATGTCATCACAAACTGATAGTGGTGCTGCTGGACAAATGAAGTTTATGATGATGTTTATGTTAATAATGATAAGTGTTGCATCTTTAAGTTTACCAACTGCTATTGCACTTTATTGGGTAGTAAATAACTTATTTGCTATTATACAAAATATGATTATAAAAAAATCAAGTGAAAGAAGGAAGTAGTTATGAATTGTGAAGTATTTACTGGAAAGAATTTAGAGGAGTTAAAAAGTGAATCCCTAGAAAAATTAGGATTAAAAGAAAATGAATGTTTAATTAAAGTAACATCTACTAAATCTGGATTATTTAAAACTAAAGAAGAATTTGAAATTAAAATATTTAAATTAGAGGATGTTGCTAATGAAATTAAAAATTATTTAAATGAATTATTAAATAATATGGGAATTAATGCTAATTTTGAAACAAAGATAAGAGAAGAACAAATTAGTATAAAAATGTTTTCTGATAATAATAAAATTCTTATTGGTAGAGATGGTAAAACATTAAAGGCATTACAAACTGTTATTAGACAACATATTTATAGAGAAGTAGGAGCA
Source organism: uncultured Erysipelotrichaceae bacterium (assembly GCA_902783185.1). Lineage (GTDB taxonomy): Bacteria > Bacillota_I > Bacilli_A > RF39 > UBA660 > RUG12834. The sequence continues at coordinate 3,036 of CACZPQ010000066.1, read as the reverse complement.
TATCCATATGTACTTCTTGATGTAGAAAATTATAAAGAAAAGAAAATAAAAAATTTAGAATTTTTAACTAGAAAACTTGCTAAAGAAGTATTAAGAACAAAACAACCAATAAAAATGGATGATATGAATTCTTATGAAAGAAGAATAGCACATAATGTACTTTCAAAATTTGATGGTCTAACTTCAGCATCTGAAGGTGAAGAACCTAATAGACATATTGTTATTAAAATTAAGGAAGATTAATCTTTCTTTTTTTATTGTTTTATAGTATAATACCTTAATACAAATGGGGTGGAGTAGATGCAAGATACAATATGTGCAATTGCAACAGCTGTAGGTAGTGGTGCTATTTCTATTATAAGAGTATCTGGAAATGATGCTATTTTAATAGTGAATAAAATTTTTAAAGGTAAAGATTTAACTAAAGTTGAAACTCACACAATACATTATGGAAAAATAATGGATGGTAATAAAGAAATAGATGAAGTTCTTGTATCTATAATGAAAGCACCAAAAACATATACAATGGAAGATGTCGTTGAAATAAATACACATGGTGGAATTGCTCCAACTAATAAAGTATTAGAATTACTTCTTAAAAATGGATGTAGATTAGCTGAAGCAGGAGAGTTTACAAAAAGAGCTTATCTTAATGGAAGAATAGATCTAACTCAAGCTGAAGCTGTGATGGATAAGATAAATGCAAAAACAGATATGCAAAACGAACTTGCAACTAATAGTTTAAATGGTAAAGTATCTGATTTAATTAATAATCTAAGAGAAGATATGATACAAATAATATCTAATATTAATGTTAATATAGATTATCCTGAATACGATGATGTTGATATTATAACTAATGATATTATGGTACCTAAAATAATTAATTTAAAAAAAAGAATTGAAGAAATTTTAAAAGAGAGTAAAAACGGTAAAATTATTAAAGAAGGTATTAAAACTGCAATAATAGGGAGTCCTAATGTTGGTAAGTCTTCTTTATTGAATGAATTATTACAAGAAGATAAAGCAATTGTCACTGATATTGCTGGAACAACTAGAGATATTGTCGAAGGGCAAATAAGTATTAATGGAATATTACTAAATATTATTGATACAGCAGGTATAAGAAATACTGATGATAAAGTAGAAGCAATTGGTGTTGAAAAATCAATTAAAGTAATGAATGATGCTGATTTAGTACTATTTATGCTAAATAATAATGAAGAATTATCTAATGATAATAAGAAATTATTAAATGAATTAAATAATAGAAACTATATAATTATAGTTAATAAAATTGATTTAGTTAAAAAAATAGATATATCTAAATTAAATAAAGATAATATTATTGAAATGTCTATTAAAGAAAAAAAGGGAATTAATGAACTTAAAAATAAAATTATTGAGTTATTTAATTTGGATAATATTGAAACTAAAGATCCAACCTATATTAGTAATGTAAGAAGTATTGGAATATTGGAATTATGTTTAAATAAAGTAAAAGATATAGAAGATGGACTAAATAATAATTATCCTATAGATATGTTAGAGTTAGATATTAAAGCAATTTGGGAAGAACTAGGTAAGATAAATGGAACAACCTATGAAGAAGAACTACTTGATGAAATGTTTAAAAGATTTTGTTTAGGAAAGTAAGTGAATGAAATGTATGAAATTATAGTAGTAGGAGGTGGACATGCTGGTTGTGAAGCAGCTTATGCATCTGCAAAAAAAGGACATAAAACACTTCTTATAACATCAAATATTAAAAATATAGCTGATATGCCTTGTAATCCACATATTGGTGGTTCTGCTAAGGGAATTGTTGTTAGAGAAATAGATGCTTTAGGTGGAATTATGGGTAAGGTTGCAGATAAGACTCATCTTCAAATAAAGATGTTAAATTCTGCTAAAGGACCTGCAGTACAATCTTTAAGAGCACAAGGTGATAAAATAGCGTACCCAAAAGAAATGTTAAGAATATTAAATGAATTAGATAACTTAACTATTAAGGAAGGTATGGTTGAAGATTTAATTGTTGAAGATAATACAGTAAAAGGAATTATATTAGAAGATAAAACAAAAATTGAATCAAACATTGTTATACTTACAACCGGTACATATTTAAAAGCTGATATTTTAGTAAGTTCAACAAGAACACCTGAAGGACCTCATGGTGAAAAAAGATCTAACTTTTTAAGTGATAATTTAAAAAAATATGGATTTAATATTATTAGATTAAAGACTGGAACACCACAAAGAATAGATAGAAGCACAATAGATTTTTCTAAAACTAAAATGGAACCAGGAGATAATAAATATTTAACTTTCTCTTATGATTTAGAACCACAATACAAATTAGATGAACAACTTCCTTGTTATCTTACTTATACTACTGAAGAAACTCATAAAATTATTAGGGAAAACTTAAACAAATCAAGTATGTATGGTGCATTAGATGATATTAAAGGTATAGGTCCTAGATATTGTCCATCAATTGAAGATAAAGTAACAAGATTTGCTGATAAAGAAAGACATCAATTATTTTTGGAACCAGAATCTAGATATTATGATGATATATATGTACAAGGTTTTTCTACTTCTATGCCACCAGAAATACAAGAAAAAATGGTTCATTCTTTACCAGGCCTAGAAAATGCAAAGATATTAAAATACGGATATGCTATTGAATATGATGCTATATATCCAACTCAATTAAATGCATCATTAGAAACAAAAATATTAAACAATTTATTTACAGCAGGACAAATTAATGGTACATCAGGTTATGAAGAAGCTGCATGTCAAGGATTAATGGCTGGAATTAATGCATCTTTAAAACTAGAAAACAAAGAACCATTAATACTAAAAAGAAATGATGCTTATATTGGTGTTTTAATAGATGATTTAATAACAAAAGGTATTAGAGACCCTTATAGATTATTAACTTCAAGAGCTGAATTTAGACTATTATTAAGATCTGATAATGCAGATTTAAGATTAAGAAAATATGGATATTCTGTTGGTTTAATTGAT
>CACZPQ010000065.1 GCA_902783185.1 uncultured Erysipelotrichaceae bacterium | reverse complement strand
TAGTAAATGGAACAATGGGTATTGCTGTTGGTATGGCAACAAATATTCCTCCACATAATTTAGGTGAGGTGATTGATGGATGTGTTGCTTATATTGATAATCCTGAAATAGATACTATAGGATTGATGCAACATATTAAAGGACCTGATTTTCCTACAGGTGGAATAATTCTAGGAAATTCAGGTATTAAAAAAGCATATGAAACAGGTAGAGGAATAATTACTATTAGAGCTAGAGCATCAATCGAAGAACATAATGGAAAATATCAAATAGTTGTAACTGAAGTACCTTATGGGGTTAATACTTTAGATTTAAAAAATAGAGTAGCTGAACTTGTTCATAATAAGGTGTTAGATGGTATATCTGATTATCATAGTGATTTAAAACATGGACAAATTACTATTTCTTTAAAAAGAGATGCTAATGCACAAGTAGTTTTAAATAATTTATATAAACATACAGATTTTCAAACATCTTACGGAATTATTTTATTAATGATTGATAATAAAGTTCCTAAAACATTAGGATTAAAAGATATTATATCTAAATATGTATCTTATCAAAGAGAAGTAATAGTAAGAAGAACCCAATTTGATTTAAAAAAATGTGAAGAAAGAGCTCACATCTTAGAGGGATTAAAGATTGCAATTGATAATATTGATGAGGTAGTTCAAATTATTAAAAAATCTAAAACTGATGAAGAAGCTCAAAAAACATTAAGTGAGAGATTTGGAATAGATGAAATTCAAACAAATGCTATTTTAGAAATGAAGTTAAGAAGATTAACTCATATGTCTAAAGATCAGATTGAAAATGAATTAGATGAACTACATAAGAAAATAGATGAATTAAAAGGAATTTTAGCATCTGAAGATAAGATTTATGGAATTATTAAACAAGAATTACTAGAAATAAAGGATAAATATGCTGATGAAAGACGTACAGAAATTGATATGACAGCTATAGATTTCATTGAAGATGAATCATTAATTCCTGAAGAAAATGTTATGATTGCTTTATCTAATAATGGTTATATTAAGAGAACAACAGCTGATACATTTAAAGTACAAAATCGTGGTGGAGTTGGAGTAAAAGGAATGGCCATTAATGATGAAGATTTCGTTAAACAAATTATAAATATGTCAACTCATGATTATTTAATGATATTTACTTCAAAAGGAAAAGTATACAGATTAAAAGGCTATGAAATACCTGAATTTAGTAGACAATCAAAGGGATTACCAATTGTAAATCTAATTCCAATTGAAAAAGAAGAAACTGTAAGTAGTGTTATTTCAGTTGGAAAAGATGAAAATGATAATAGTTTAGTATTCATTACAAAGGGTGGAATTGTTAAGAAAACAGCACTTAGTGAATATGAAAATATTAGAAAAAATGGTAAAATAGCACTTTCAATGAAGGAAAATGATGAATTATTAGCGGTTAGAAAGGCTAATAAAAATGAATTTATCTTACTTGGAACAAGTGAAGGAAGATTAGTTAAATTTAATGAAAATAGACTAAGATCTATGGGTAGAACTGCGACTGGAGTTAAAGGTGTTAACTTATCAAGTGGAGCAAAATGTATATGTGCGGATGTTGCTCAAGATGAAGATAAAATACTGTTGATAACTAATAAAGGATATGGAAAACAAACACTTGTTCGAGAGTATAGAGAAACTTCTAGAGGATCAAAAGGTGTTAAAGCATTAAATCTAACACAAAAGAATGGTGAATTATGTACATTCGAAATTGTTAGAGATAGAACAGATGCTGTAATAATAACAAACACTGGTACTGTAATGCGTATGCCAATTAATCAAATTTCTACCCTAGGTAGGGTTACTCAAGGTGTTAGATTAATAAATCTTAAAGATGAACAAACTGTATCAAGTATGTGTTTAATTGTAAAAGATGAAAGTGAAGAAATACCTGTTGATAACGATGAAAAGAGCGAATAGTATAAATTGAAAAGATAAGTGTCCGAAAAGGACAAAATAAAAGACACATAGAATTACCTATGATACAATGTAAGTGGTAACTAACATTGGAGGTAATGAACTATGCGTCTTTTAAATTATAACAAAAAAGAAGGAAAATATAAACATATAACTTATGCACAAAGAACAATGATAGAAACATGGTATAATCAAGATCATAAAAGCAAAAGAGAAATAGCTGAATTATTGCATAAAAGTGAAAGAACAATAAGAAGAGAAATAAATAGAGGACTGGTAGACATTAGAGGATATTTATGGGAAGAAAAGAAAGAATATAGTGCAATGGTAGCACAAGAAAAGTATGAATATGGTATGACGAGTAAAGGACCAGAGCTAAAGTTAGATTCAGATATAAGATTAGTAGAACATATAGAAAGAGAAATAATAGAAGAAAAGAAATCACCAGAAGTAATATCAAAACAATTAAAGGAATATGGTTTTGAGGTTGAAATAAGTGGAAGAACGATAAGAAATGCGATAAAGAGTGGATTAATATTTAACAAAGTAAAACAAGGAAAAATAATATATAAAAAAGAATATGATAATAAAAATAAAGAACAAAGAGTATCTAAGATGATACCAGCAGAAAAAAGTATAGAATATAGGCCAAAAGAAGCATTATCAAGAACAATATATGGTTATTGGGAGGGAGATCTTGTAGTTGGAAAGCAAGGAACAAAAACAGTATTATTTACATTAACAGAAAGAATGACAAGACAAGAAATAATAATGAAATTACCAAATAAAGAAACCAAAACGATAGCAAAAGCATTAGATAAATTAGAAAGGAGATATGGATCAAAATTTTATAAAATATTCAAATCTATAACATTTGATAATGGAGTAGAATTTATGGGATACAAAGGATTAGAAAAATCTTGTTTAAGAAAGAAAAAAAGAACAGAGATATATTATGCACATCCATATTGTTCAGGAGAAAGAGGAACAAACGAAAATAACAATAGATTAATAAGAAGATGGATACCAAAAGGAACAAACATAACAAAAATAAAGGTATCCGAAATACAAAAAATAGAAGATTGGATAAATAATTATCCAAGAGCTATGTTTGACTATAAAAGTTCAAATATGGTATTATCAAATATATAAAAAAACTTACATATCAGGTAATTAAATGTGCGGACACTTATTATTTCCATTTATAAAAAGAGCGAATAGCTCTTTTTTATTGCTTATTTTATATAAAAATGATATTATATTTAGGTGCAACAAGCATATTGTAACCTGGTCAGAGTAGGAATACAGCAGCCACATCAATCACTACTTGTGTGCACTTTTTTTAATGTTTCACGTGAAACATTGTAAAAGAAAATTAATAATAACTATGTTTCACGTGAAACATTGTAATTAGAAAAGAGTGATGCTAATGTTTCACGTGAAACATATAAATAATAAAATGTATGAAATATTATTGAAATTATCTGAAAAATCATCAAAAAACGGGGATATACCTGTTAGTTCTATAATTGTTTTAAATAAAAAAATAATCGGAAAAGGATATAATAATAGACATAAAAAGAAAAATGTTTTAGGTCATGCAGAAATTAATGCTATTATTGATGCAGAAAAAACACTAAAAGATTGGAGACTTAATGATTGTGTATTAATTACAACATTAAAACCATGTAATATGTGTTCAGAAGTAATTAAATCTGTAAGAATCAAAAAAGTATATTATATTTTAGATCAAGAAAATACAAGTAATGACTTAGAATATGAAAAAATTAATATTAATAATGAATACATTGATAAATATAAAAAATTATTTAATGATTTTTTTAAAAATATGAGGTAATGTTTCACGTGAAACATTGAATTATTTCCCGGGAAATAATTTATAATAAATTATGGTAAAAAAGCATATAAAATAAGGATATTTATGGTATAATTATTAAGGAGGTTTAATCATGGAATATAAAGTATTATATAGAAAATATAGACCACAGGATTTTGATTCTGTTGTAGGTCAAGAATATACAACTAGCTTATTAAAAAATGTGGTTAAAGATGGTAAAATATCACATGCATATATATTTACTGGACCAAGAGGTACTGGAAAAACAAGTAGTGCTAAGATATTTGCAAAAGCAATTAATTGCTTAGATTCAAAGGATGGAAACCCATGCAATAAGTGTGAAAACTGCAAAATTGCCAATGAAAATCCAGATATAATTGAAATAGATGCAGCATCAAATAATAGTGTAGATGATATTAGAGATATTATTGAAAATTCAAGACTTGCACCTGCTGTTTCTAAGTATAAAATATATATAATTGATGAATTTCACATGCTTTCTACTAGTGCTTTTAATGCATTATTACTTACACTTGAAGAACCATCACCAAATGTCGTATTTATATTAGCAACTACTGATATACAAAGTGTTCCAATAACGGTTTTATCTAGATGTCAGAGATTTGATTTTAAACCAATTTCCAACGAAGTAATTGTTGATAGATTAAAATATGTTTGTAAGGAAGAAAAAATTAAAATTACTGATGATGCACTAGACGAAATTTCTTATATGTCTAACGGTGGTTTAAGAGATGCATTGAGTATATTAGATCAAATATCATCAAAAGATGGAAAAATTGATTCTGATGACATTATTAAGAACTTTGGTAGTATTTCAACTAAAAAAGTAAAAGAATTAATTAGTAAATTTGATGAAAAGAATATAGATGAAATTGTAAATCTACTTAAAGAATTTAAAGAAAATGGTATAGATTATAGAATTTTAACTAATAAATTAATCAATGAGTTTAAAAATATTTTAATAGATATTCGTAGAAATAAAATAGAATATAGTTTTGAATTTAATGATATTTATGATTTAATATTTGAATTAAGTAACAGTTTAAGTAATACCAGAAATACTGTAGATCCTTATATATTTATTGAAATAATTCTTTTAAAATATATCAATGTTTCACGTGAAACATTGAATATAGAAAATACTGAATCTAATGTTTCACGTGAAACATTAGAGCAAAAAGATATAATGAATGATGTAAACAATGATAACAAAGTTGAAAATATAATTGATGATGGTATAACTGTTGATAAAACTGAAGATATAAACAAAAAAGAAACTGTTTCGAACAAATGTTCGATAAATACCGATGTTAGAATTAATAACTGCTTTGTAAATGCTAAAAGGGATTATTTAGCTAAAATAAAAGATAAATGGAATGATTTTCTAATTTATGAATCAAATGCTAATAAAGAAATAATGTCATTTATATTAGATACTGATATTGTTGCTGCATCCGATCAGTATGCAATACTAACAAATAAGTTAGAATCTACTGCGGAATTAATTAATGAAAATATTAAATCATTAGAAAATGATTTTAGCATATTTTACAATATGACATATAAATTTGTTTGTTTAGATAATGAAAAATGGAAAGAAAATCAAGAAAAATACATATTTAACATAAAAAATAAAATAAAATATAGTATAATGGAAGAAGAAGCAGATGATTCTTTAGATCCATCTAAAAATGAAAATAAAGACGAATTAGAGAATTTAGCTGCAGAAATATTCGGAAATAATGTGGAAATAAAATAAAGGAGAGATTAATTATGAATATGCAAAGTTTAATGGCACAAGCACAAAAAATGCAAAAAGATATTATGAATAAGAAAGCGGAAGTAGATAAAAAAATATTTCCCGGGAAAAGTGAACTAGTTGATGTTGAAGTAAATGGAAAAAAAGAAGTTGTTAGCGTAAATATTAAAAATAAAGAAGATATAACAACTGAAGACCTTGAAATACTTGAAGATATGATTATGATAGCAATTAATGATGCAAATGCCAGTGTTGATAAAGAATTAGAAGAAGTAATGGGGCCTTATGGTAACTCATTAAATGGAATATTATGATTTATCCAAGTAGTTTAGAAAAATTAATAGTTTATTTAAAAAAATTACCTGGTATTGGTGAAAAAAGTGCTGAAAGAATGGCTTTATCAATAATTGATATGGATAATGATGATGTTGATAACTTATCTGAATCATTAAAGTCATGTAAAGAAAAATTAAGAAAGTGTATTATTTGTGGGTCTTTAACAGACAATGAAAAATGTGAAGTATGTAATGCATCAGAAAATAATACTAGAAATAAAAATTTAATATGTGTATTAGAAGATTCTAAGAGCGTATTTGCTTTTGAAAAGGCTGGGAAATATGATGGTACATATCATGTACTTGGTGGATTAATATCTATTTCAGATGGTATTGGTCCTGATGATATAAATATTTCCCAATTAGTTAAAAGAGTAGAAGAACTTGAAAATCCCGAAATTATTATTGCATTAAAATCAACAATTGAGGGAGAAACAACAACTCTATATATTAAAAAAGTGTTAGAAAATAAAAATGTCAAAATATCTAGATTATCTTATGGTATACCTATGGGTGTAGAAATTGATTATTTAGATGAGTTAACACTATTAAATGCATTAAAAGATCGTAAAGATATATCATAATTTATTTATTTTTTAATATAATTAAATTGGTGATTAACATAAAATATTTAATAATCATATTAAAAAAATTAATATATGCATTTTTATTACTATTTAGTTTAAATATAAGTATTAAATCATTTGGTTTAACTATTCCAATAAACATAGCAAATGTTGGTATAACAACAGTACTTGGAATACCTGGATTGTTAAGTGTATTTATAATTAGACTATTAATGTATTAGAATTTATTAGGAGATAAAGTATGGAAGTAGCAGATAAATTAAAAATCATTATTAAACAATATGAGAAAAAAATGCTTTCTCATGCTTTTTTAATTGAAACAAATAATGTTGATAAATGCTTAATTGATATTAAGGAAATAGTTAAAATAATTAATAAATCTGATGATTCTAATAATATAGATAAATTAATAGATTTAAATAATTTACCATCATTAATAATAATTGAACCAGATGGTATGTTTATTAAAAAGAATCAACTTGAAGAATTAGAAACAAAATTTAGTACAAAACCAGTTTATACAATATATAATACTTATATTATTTGCAATGCAGATAAAATGAATGATTCAGCTAGTAATACAATATTAAAGTTTCTTGAAGAACCAGAGAATAATATTATTGGCTTTTTAATTGTTAATAATAAAGAAAATGTATTGCCAACGATTAAAAGTAGATGTGAGATTATACACGTTGATTATTCTGAAAATAAAGAGATAGATAGTGATAAAGAAGAACTTGTTGATTTATATATTGATAAAATATATAATACTAATGATTATTTAGTTAATAAGGAAATAATTTTATCAAAATATAGTGAAAGAATTGATATTGAAGAAATATTACAAATAATGTTCGATAAATATTATAAATTATATAAAGATAATTTAAATGATGTTAATAAAAAAATTAAATATGATAAAATATTAAGTATAATACAAGATAAATTAAATTTTTTAAGATATAATGGAAATATAGAATTAATACTTGATAGTTTAGTTATTGAAATGAGGCGAAGCAATGATTAATTATTATGGAGTTACTTTTAAAAATGATGGTAAAGTATATTATTTTAAAGCAGAAGATTTTACTTGCCCTATTAATGTTACAGTAATAGTAGAAACTGAAAAAGGATTACAATTTGGTAAAGTAGTATCTAAAGTAGATGAAATAAAAGGAATAGATAAAGAATCCATCAAAGATATTATTAGAATTTCTACAAAAGAAGATTACAATCAATATCAAAAAAATTTAAAGGATGCAAAAGAATCTTTAGGATATATTAATAAATGTATAAAAGAGTTAGATTTAAATATGAATGTTATAGATGCATCATTTACATTTGATCGTAAGCAATTATTAGTAAATTTTATATCTGATGAAAGAGTTGATTTTAGAGAGTTAGCTAAAATGATGGCATCTAAATATCATACAAGAATTGAATTAAGACAAGTTGGAGCAAGAGATAAAGCAAAAACTGTAGGTGGTTTAGGATTGTGTGGAAAAGAATTATGTTGTAAACAATTCTTAAATTCAATGCAAAGTGTTACAATTAATATGGCAAAGAATCAAAATATCGCATTAAATCCATCAAAGATTAATGGTGCATGTGGTAGATTATTATGTTGTTTAAATTATGAAGACGAATTATATCAAAGTTGTTTGTATGGTATGCCATCTGTTGGAGAAACAGTAAAAACAGAATACGGTGAAGGACAGGTAATATCACTTGATATATTAAATAGAAAATACAAAGTACATATTGATAATGATATTAAAGAAATAGAGTTGGATAAAAATGAAAGTAGTAAAAAATGATTTATTTGATTATGGTTTAGAAATATATCAAGATCAAGATGCATTTAAGTTTTCATTAGATTCTATTTTATTAGCAGAGTTTGTTGAAACAAAAAAGGAAATTAATACAATAGTTGATTTTTGTTCAGGAAATGGTGCAGTACCTTTAATATTATCAACTAGATGTAATGCTAATATTAAAGGATTTGAAATACAAAGAAATCCATATAAATTAGCATATAATTCAATTAAGTTAAATGGTTTAGAGGATAATATTAAGATGATTAATGATAATTTGAGTAATTGTCTTGAATATGTTTTACCAGAAACTGTTGATGTAGTTACTTGTAATCCACCATATTTTAAATATAAAAAAGATTCTAATATTAATGAATATGAAGAAAAAGCAATTGCTAGACATGAGATTGAAACTAATTTGGATAGTATAGTAATGTCTTCAAAGTACATATTAAAAAATAAAGGTACATTATATATGGTACATAGACCAGAAAGATTAGCTGAAATATTTAGTGTACTTGAACATTATAAATTTGCTGTTAAAAAACTACAATTTATATATTCAAATGATAATAAGAGTGCCTTAATGGTATTAATTAAAGCAACTAAAAATGGACTTGATGGACTAATAGTTAATCCACCAATTAATATATTAAATTATAGTACTTATAAAGGAATATTTGAATAAGGAGGTTATCATATGAAAATGATCGTTGGACTTGGAAATCCTGGTAAAGAATATGAAAAAACTCGCCATAATATTGGTTTTATGGCTTTAAATTATTTCCCGGGAAATAATTTTGACCAAGAAAAGTTCAATGCAAATTATTACAAAACAAAGATAGATAATGAAGATGTATTATTTGTTAAACCATTAACATATATGAATTTATCTGGTGAAGCTGTAGTAAAATTTGCAAATTTTTATAAAATTGAGCCTAAAGATATATTAATAATTCATGATGATTTAGATTTACCAGTAGGCACTTTAAGATTAAAGTATAAAAGTTCTTCAGGTGGACATAATGGAATTAAATCAATTATTAAAGAATTAGGTACAGATGAAATTCCAAGACTAAAGATTGGTATTTCAAATGATAAACAAATGTTAACTAGAGATTATGTATTACATAAATTTTCTAAAGAAGAATTAGAACAAATTGATAAGAAAATGCCTTTAATTAAGGAAATTATTGAAAATTTCATAAAATATGATATTATTGAATGCATGTCGAGGTATAATAATAAGTGATATGAAATTTTTAAGTAAAATATTTAAATATAAGAATGATAGTCAAGTAATAGGTTTAACTTCAACGTTAAATTCTTTTTACATTTTAAATAGATTTACTGAAAAAAATGGAAATATTTTAGTTGTAACAAGTACTTTATATCAAGCTAATATGTTATATGAACAATTATCTAATTACAATAATAATGTATTATTATTTCCAATGGATGATTTTATTACATCTGTTGCAGTAGCAATATCTCCAGAACTAAAACTTAAAAGACTTGAAACTTTAAAAACAATTAATGAATCAAAGAATAATATAGTAGTAACCAATTTAATGGGATATTTAAGATTTTTAACTAGCATAGATGAAGTAAATAAATTTAGTTTAGTATTAAAAAAGAATCAAGTAATTAATAGAGATAAATTGGTAAGTGTATTAGATGAATATGGATATAATAGGGAAAGTATTGTTATAAGTACTGGTTCTTATGCAGTTCGTGGTTTTGTCGTGGATGTATTTATGGTTGATGAAGAACATCCTATTAGAATTGAATTCTTTGGTGATGATATTGAGTCAATTAGATATTTTGATGAATCATCACAATTATCAATTAATGAAATAAATGAAATAACAATATTACCTAATCAAGAAATAAAAACAGATAAAAATAGTTCTATATATGATTATTTAAATAATCCTGAAGTATTTTATATTGATGAAAAACTAATTAATGATGAATATAATAAAATATTAAATGATATAAAATCATATCAAAAGGATAAAGACAATAATGATAAATATATGTTTAACTTTGATGATATTAAAGTAAATAAAAAAATATATTTAAATCATTTAGAAAATAATAACCATGATGTAATTAGATATAATTCAAATAGTATTACAAATTTTAATTCTGATTTTAAATTATTAGATTCATTTATTAATCATAAGATTAAAGATAAGACAATAATATTTTATTTATCTAAAGATAAAGAAATTGAAACAATTTCTAATATGTATAAAATAGCTAATATTATAGATGATGAAAGTAAAATTAAAGAAAATAAAGTAAATATAATAAAAAAATATTTATCTTCAGGATTTGAAATTGATAATTATGTAGTAATATCTGAATTTGATATTGAAAAAAGTAAGAATACTCAAATAAAATATAAGAATAATTTAAGAATAGGTACTAAATTAAAAACATATGATGATTTAGAAATTGGTGATTATGTAGTACATTATAAACATGGTATAGGTAGATATGGTGGTATAGTATCTTTAAATAAGAATAATTATACTAAAGATTACATTCTAATTAATTATTTAGGTAACGATAAAGTATATGTTCCTGTTGAAAAAATAGATACTATATTTAAATATACATCTAAAGATGGACTTCCACCTAGAGTAAATAAATTAAATTCATTAAGTTGGGAAAAGACTAAGTTATCTTTAAGAAAAAGAATTCATAATATTTCTAAAGAATTATTGAAACTGTATGCTTTAAGAGCAAGTATAAAAGGTCCAATGTTTAAATATAATGAACTTGAAGATATATTTGCTAATGAATTTGAATATGTATTAACACCTGATCAAAATAATGCAATTAATGATATTAATAATGACTTAAATAGTGCAGTTCCAATGGATAGATTACTTTGTGGTGATGTTGGATTTGGTAAAACAGAAGTAGCTTTTAGAGCAATAATAAGAACAATTCTTAACGATAAACAAGTGGCATATCTTTGTCCAACAACAATTCTTTCTAAACAACAATATAGTAATGCTTTAGAAAGATTTAAAAATATTCCTATAAATATAGCTATACTTAATAGATTTACGACACCAAAAAAAGTAAAAGAAATATTGGATGGATTAAGTAAGGGTACTGTTGATATTGTATTTGGTACACATAGATTATTAAGTAGTGATGTTAAATTTAAGGAATTAGGATTACTAATTGTTGATGAAGAACAAAGATTTGGAGTTACTCATAAAGAAAAAATTAAAGAAATGAAGCAAGATGTTAATGTATTAACGTTATCTGCAACACCAATTCCAAGAACATTAAAAATGGCTTTATCTGGTCTTAGGGATTTATCTATAATAGATACACCACCAGTAAATAGATATCCAGTACAAACATATGTTTTAGAGGAACAAGATGTTGTTATTAAAGATGCTATATATAAAGAAATGGCAAGACATGGACAAGTATTTATTTTATATAATAGAATTGATTCAATAGAACAAAAGGTAAGGGAAATATCGATGTTAGTTCCTGAAGCCAGAATTGCATATGCGCATGGAAGAATGAATAAAAATGAACTTGAAGATGTAATGCAAGATTTTATTGATTATAACTATGATGTATTAGTATGTACAACTATTATTGAAACTGGTATAGATATGCCAAATGTAAATACATTAATAATATATGATGCAGATAATTATGGTTTATCGCAACTATATCAATTAAGAGGTAGAGTTGGAAGATCTAATAAAGTAGCATATGCTTATTTAATGTATAAGAAAAATAAAGTATTAAATGATATTGCAATAAAACGTCTAGATGCTATCAAAGAATTTACTGAACTAGGCTCTGGATATCGTATTGCCATGAGAGATTTATCAATTCGTGGTGCTGGAGATATATTAGGTGATGAGCAATCCGGTTTTGTATCCGAAGTAGGATTAGATTTATATATGAAATTAATTGATGAAGAAATAAGAAGACTTAAAGGTGAAGAAGTAAGTGATGACTTTGAAGATATTAAAGATAATTCATTAATTGATGTTAATACTCATATTGATAATACATATGTAGATGATGAATCATTAAAAATAGAGATTCATAAGAAGATTAATGAAATAAATAGTTATGAAAAACTAAATGAAATTAAAATTGAATTAGAAGATAGATTTGGTAAAATATCACAAGACCTAGAAATATATATGTATGAAGAATGGTTTGAAAAACTTGCTAAGAAATTAGGTATAGATCAAGTAATACAAAATAGATTATGGGTAGAAATAAGTCTAAAACCAGATATAGTTAATATTATTAAGTTTGATAAATTATTTATTGAGGCTTATGATATTTGTTCTAAATTTCAATTTAAAACTGTTCATAACAATGTAGTTATCCACTTAAATATATCTAATTTAGATAAACATTTTATTTATTATATAGTTGATATATTAAATCTAATTAATAAAGAAATAGATAAAAATAATGATAAGTAGGTATACTTATCATTTTTTAGTTAAAACTATTTTTGAAGTGAGGTAATATATGAGTCGTGGTGCAATAAAAAAAATAGATGAATTAGGAAGAATAGTAATACCTAAAGATATTAGGAAGAGTTTATCTATTAAAACTAATGATAGTTTAGAAATAGGAATTGTAGGTAATGCAATAAATATTGAAAAGAATAAATCTATTAAAAGTTATGATGAATTAGCAATAAAGTATGCTAATCTATTTAGTAAATGTAATATAAAGTTAGTAGTAACAAATAGAGATAAAATATTATTTAATAATACTAATATAAATAATATAAATGTATCTGAATTAATAAATCTATCTTTATATGAATTATTAGAAAAGAAAAGTAATTATTGTGATAATTGTGATATTAGACCAATAATTATAGATTCTAATCCTGAAGGTATTGTGATTATATGCAAAAGTAGTTGTAATGAGATAGTAGGTGAATTATTTAATATAATTATAACTAGTGAACTTGATATAACTTATTAATTAAGAATCGTAAAGATTCTTAATTTTTATTTGTATTTAATTGAATTAAATTATATAATATCGTATAATTGTTAAATGAAAGGAAGTAATTATATGAATGACAGATACTTTGAAAAAATTAGTTTTGATCAATTTAAAAAAGATATATGTGATGATATAAACTTATATAATTCATATAATCTTCCAGAAAGAAAAACTGCATCAAGTGCTGGTTATGATTTTTTAGCACTAAATGATTTTATATTAAAACCTAATGAAACAATTAAGATACCAACAGGAATTAAAGCTAAATATCCAAGTGATGAATTTTTAATGCTTGTGGTAAGAAGTAGTATGGGTTTTAAATATAATGTACGAATGTGCAATCAAGTAGGAATAATTGATGCTGATTATTATAATAACAAAGAAAATGAAGGACATATTTGGATAGCCTTACAAAATCAAGGAGATAAAGATTATGAGGTAAAAAAAGGTGATGGAATATGCCAAGGAATATTTATGAAATATTATACATGTAATGATATTGTAGAAAACAAAAGAGAGGGTTGGAGTGCAAATCCAATAGAAGGTGAGTAAAATGGATAAAGAAAAGTATTATATAAGTACAGCTATAACTTATACTTCATCTAAACCACATCTTGGTAATACATATGAAGCAGTTTTAGCTGATGCTATTGCAAGATATAAAAGATTAGTTGGTTATGATGTATATTTTCAAACTGGTACAGATGAACATGGAGAAAAAATTGAAAATAAAGCAAATGAAGCTGGTGTAACACCACAAGAGTATGTTGATAATATTGCAGGACAAATTAAAGATATTTGGGATGTAATGAATATATCATATGATAATTTTGTAAGAACTACTAATAAAGAACATGAAAGAGTAGTACAAGATATATTTAAAAAATTATATGATCAAGGTGATATTTATAAAGGAGAATACACAGGACTTTATTGTACACCATGTGAAAGTTTTTGGACTGAATCTCAATTAGTAGATGGCAAATGCCCTGACTGTGGAAGAGAAGTTCATGAAACGTCAGAAGAAGCATATTTCTTTGAAATGAGTAAATATTCTAAATGGTTAGAGGATTACATTGAATCACATCCAGGATTTATTGAACCTGAAGCAAGAAAAAATGAAATTATGAATAATTTTATTAAACCTGGATTAAAAGATTTATGTATATCTAGAACTAGTTTCAAATGGGGAATTCCTGTTACATTTGATGAAAAACATGTTATTTATGTATGGATTGATGCATTATCTAACTATATCACTTTCTTAGGTTATGAAGTTAATAAAGAATCTAGTAATAAATTTAAAAAGTATTGGCCTGCAGATTTACATTTAATTGGAAAAGATATATTAAGATTTCATACTATTTATTGGCCAATAATGTTACATGCACTTGGTGTTGAATTACCTAAAAAGATATTTGGACACCCATGGTTATTATTTAGTGATGATAAGATGAGTAAATCAAAAGGAAATATTATATATGCTGATGATTTAGCAAATAAATATGGTGTAGATGCTGTAAGATATTATGTATTACAAGAAATACCATTTGCTAGTGATGGAAACTTTACTATTGAATTATTAGAAAATTCTATTAATAGTAATCTAGCTAACAATTATGGTAACTTAGTTAATAGAACTATTGCAATGGTTAATAAATATTTTGATGGTATAGTTCCAGAAAATATTTGTAAAGAAGATATGGATAATAAACTAATTGAATCATTATATAACCTACCTAAAATAGTTGATGAAAAAATGAATAGCTACCATATATGTGATGCAATAGATGCTATATTTGATGTATTAAGAGAATGCAATAAATATATAGATGATACTACACCTTGGATATTAGCTAAAGATGAATCTAAAAAAGGAAGATTAGGTACTGTATTATATAATTTATTAGATGCTATTAGAATATGTACTATTTTATTGAGTCCATTTATGCCTGATACATCAGAAAAAGTATTTAAGGAATTAAATACTAATAAAACAAAATATGAAGATGTAGGATATAATGGATTAGAAATAGGAAATAAATTAGGTGATGCTGAAGTTTTATTCGAAAGAATAGGATAAAATTATTTCCCGGGAAATAAAAGTGATATGATAAAATATCACTTTTTTCTTATATTATGGTACAATTATATAGGTGATTATAATGTTTACAGATACTCATTGTCATATATTTAAAGAATATTATGAAGATATAGATGAAATAATTAATAATGCAAATAATAGTAAAATTAACAGAATTATTGTAGCATCTGATAATCAAAGTACTGCTAATGAGGTATTAGATTTAGTAAGTAAATATGATAATGTTTATGGATGTATTGGATTACATCCAGAAAATATTGATGAAGAATTTGATTATTCCATATTTGATAAATTACCTAGTAAAATAATAGCAATTGGAGAAATAGGATTAGATTATTATTACACTAAGGATAATAAAGAAAAACAAATAGAAGTATTAAGAAAACAACTTAGTATTGCACAAAGATTAAACTTGCCTGTTGTAATACATTCTAGAGAAGCTACACAAGATACAATTAATGTTTTAAAAGATTATAAAGTAAAAGGAGTAATTCATTCCTTTTCGGGTAGTTTAGAAACAGCTAAGATATATATAAAAATGGGATTTAAATTAGGAATTAATGGAGTAATTACATTTAAAAATTGTAATTTAAAGGATGTTTATAAAGAATTATCACCACGTGATATTGTTTTAGAAACTGATAGTCCATATCTAACTCCAGTTCCATACAGAGGACAAAGAAATGAACCAGCAAGAGTACTAGATATAGCCATGTTTTTATGTAATTTATATAATATTGATTTATATGAATTATCAAGAGTAACTAATGATAATATTAAAGAGATTTTTAATATTTAATTGACTATTAAAAATTTGTGTGATAGGAAAAATAACATTATTGGGGGTAAAATACCATGAATGATTTAATGAATTTAACTGAATTTGAGAAGTATTTAATTGATAAAGGTAATTATGAATTTAATTATTCTTTTGAAACTCTTTTGTTTGTTATTGATGCAAATGAATCAGTTATTAGATACTATTATGATCGCATTAATGATTACTTATTAAGGGATAGATTTGAAAAAAAATTCAAGAAAAAATTAACTGATTTAGAGTATTATAATATGATTGAAGGTAAATATCATGGCTTTATCTTTTCTAATAATAAATCAATATATTTTGACGAATCATATGTTTTAAATACTATGAATAGTTTATTAGATTTTGTTAATAAGATTAATTATAATGACTCTAAATATTCTAATATAATTAATATAGCAAAAAATGCACAAATAGATAGAATTATTAGTTATAAAGAATGTATTAAATCTGCAAGAGATTTAAAAGAATTAGAAGAACATAATATTAATGAATATGTAAATAAAATACAAAATGAAATTAAATATCCTTATTTTAGTTTTTTATATCAATTACATGATTTTTTATTAAGGTTACAAAACTATTATTTAAGTATAGATAATTTGGATAATGCTAATAGGATAAAAGAGTTTAAAAAAGAATTAAAGTCAATCAATTAAGTAGAAATACTTAATTTTTTGTTAATTATTTCCATGCCTATATTTTTGACTTTTATAGGGTAAAATGTTAAAATATTGTGTATATCAAAGGTGATAAAAATGAAAATAATTTCTCATTTTAATATAATAATTAAATCAGTTGTTTTACTTATTGCTGTATTTTTATTAGTTGGTACATCTAATGGTAGTCAGTTTAAAATAAAAAACAGTAATTTAAACTTATCAACTGATCTTACATTAATGGCACTAAAAGTTGAAAAAGATATACAAAATGATATATATTCAGCTAAAGAAACATATGAAGGAGATTTAACTGGTTATGGGGCAGATTGCCCATTGTGTGGTGGTCATCTTGCATGTATGCCTTCACTTGATGTTTTACATGGTAACGTAACATATAATGATTCTACATATGGAACAGTAAGAATTGTAGCTTCTTCTCAAAACTTACCATGTGGCTCAGTTGTTAGATTTGATGCTCCAGGTATTTCAAATGATGGTGTTACTGCAATTGTTTTAGATAGAGGTGTATTAGGTACTGCACTTGATTTATTAGTAGAAAATAATAATGCTGCATATACTAGTGTTGGAAGAAGAAAAATATCTTATGATGTTATTAGAAAAGGATGGTAAGTATTACTTACCTTTTTTAGGTGATTATTATGTATAAAGCAAAGAAAAAATATGGGCAAAATTTTTTAATAGATAATACTATTATTAATAAAATAATTAATAGTGTTTCTATTAATAATAATGAAAAAATAATAGAAATTGGTCCAGGTAAGGGTTATTTAACCAAAGAATTATTAAAATTTAATGTAGATTTATATTGCTTTGAAATAGATACAGATATGAATTCTTATTTAAATAAATATGAAAATGATAATACTCATATTATTTATGATGATTTCTTAAATATTGATTTAAATAAATATTTTAATAATAATGATATTATTCATGTAATTGCTAATATTCCATATTACATAACAACACCAATTATTGAACATATTATTAAATCTAAATTAAATATTGTTGATATGACTTTAATGGTTCAAAAAGAAGTAGCAGAAAGATTGTGCTCTAAACCAGGTAATAGTGAATATGGTTATATAACTGCATACTTAAATTATTATTATGATTTAGAAAAGTTAATGGATGTATCAAAGAAATGTTTTGATCCGATACCTAAAGTAGATAGTGCTGTTATTAAACTAAAGAGTAATAAAAAAACATGTAATAATGAAGAATTATTATTTAAATTACTAAAGGATGCATTTAAAATGAAAAGAAAAAACTTGAGAAATAATTTAAAAGAATATGATTTAAATAAAATACTTGAAGTATTATATAAGTATAATTTAGATTTATCTAATAGAGCTGAAGATTTATCTATAGATATATTTATAGATATAGTTAATAATTATTGTAAATAAAAAACAACAATTTGTTGTTTTTTTAGTTAATAATTTGTACTCTACTTAATTCTAAATATTGGCCATTTCTTAAAGTAACTTGTTTTTTACCACTAAAATTATCATTTTTTATAATATCACTGTTACCAACTGGACCAGATAAAATTGCAAAATATCCCTTTCCGATGCTTTCTATTGTGTAGGTTCCTGGTTTTATATCAACACCAACTTTATAATAACCAGATTCATAATATTCTTTAATATTATTTAATTTCTCGTATATTTCTTTTGCACTAGTTACGCCTAGTTCACTAAAACTGTTTATATCAATTAATACTCCTCGTGTTTCTATTTCCCCAACACCATGTACTTTAACATATCCAAAACTACTAAAGTTTTCATTATCAATAATATCACCAGCTCTATCTAATTCTTCATAATATGATCCACTTCCATCAAATTTGATAAATGCGTATTCACCTTTAGTTACTTCACCTTTAGTGTAAGTTCCAGTGTCATATGCTTTTCCTAACTTTATAAGACTAATAATTTTTGACATCATAATATCTGATTCTGACAAGTTTGAGTTATCGCTATATGATTTGTTGTTTTCGTTTGACGATGAATTAGAATTATTGTTTTCATTAGTATTAGTATTGTTATTTGTAAAGTTTTGTGAAGATGTTTCACACCCTGTAATGAATAATAATAATGAAATAATTAATAATAATTTCTTCATAATAGGTACTCCTTTCTAAAAATATTATATAATTATCTTTTGCAAAATTCAATAAATAAAAACAAAATTATAGTTTAATTATATTTTTAAAAACTAATTCATATAATTAGTAGGTGATTTTTTTGATTGAAATTGGTGATTATATAACTAGAAATTCATATAAAAATGATACTGTATTTAAAGTTATAAATAGAAAAAAAGATTTATTAATACTTAAAGGGGTTGAATATAGATTATATGCAGATGCACCAGTAAGTGATTGTGTACTAGTAGATAAGAAAAAAGTAAAAGATGATTTTAAACCAAAAATTAATGATGATTATTTAGAAAGAAATGAATTCTTTTATCTTATAGGTAAAATATTACATTTAGATGGTGATGATACATATCTTAAAAGATGCATTGATTTTTATAAGGAAAATAATGTATATGCAGTTGGTAAAAAAATAGATGAAAAGACCATCGCATCAGAAATTAAAGGTTTACTTGAAGATATAAAACCCGACATAGTGGTAATTACTGGACATGATGCTTATTATCATAAGAATGGTGATAAAAAGAATATTAAAAACTATCAAAACTCTGAAAATTTTGTTAAAGCAGTAAAAGAAGCAAGAAAATATGAAAAAGACCATGAAAAACTTATTATTATTGCTGGTGCATGTCAAAGTGCATATGAAGATTTAATTAAAGCTGGTGCAAATTTTGCATCAAGTCCAAAACGAATCAATATTCATGCGCTAGATCCAGCAATTATTGCTGTTACATTAGCAACAACATCAAGAACTAAAGAAATAGATCTATTTGATATGTTATCTAAGACAAGAAATGGAAAAGATGGTATGGGTGGTTTAATATGTAATGGTACTATGTTTGTGGGGTATCCAAGATGAATCTAGATAAAATAAAAGAAGAGGTAGCATCATTAATCAATAAAGAAGTAATGATTAATGTAACTGGTTCTAGAAATAAAAATCAAATGTATAAGGGAGTAATTAATAATGTATATTCAAATATATTTACTGTCTTAATTGAAGGAACCAATAAGAGTTTTACTTATTCTGATGTTGCTATTGGTGATGTTAAAATTTATCATGTATAAAATGTGTAAAAACTATTGATTTTTGGTATTTTTTGCTATAAACTATAATTAAGTTGAAAGACTTTAGAAGGAGTTATGATTATGCAAGTTACATCAGTTAGCGTTCGTAAAATCGAAAAAGAAGGATCACGTATGAAAGGAATAGCATCTATAGTATTAGATGACTCATTTGCTGTACATGATATTAGAATTATTCAAGGAGATAAAGGTTTATTTATAGCTATGCCTAGTAGAAAAACAGCTACTGGTGGATATAGAGATATAGCTCATCCAATTAATCCTGATGTTCGTAAAATGCTAGAAGACGCTATTATCGAAGAATATAACAACACTGAAGATGCACCTGCTGTTGAAGCTGAAGAAAACGTTGAAAGCGAAGAAGAATAGTAAATAATAGATTCTCTTTGAGAATCTTTTTTTGTGCTATTATTTATTATTAATTCATATATTTATATAGGTGATAATAATGAATAATAGTAATATAATTAGTAATCAATATGGTGAAATAAAAATAGTAGATAGAAAAAAAATAAGTCTAACTGGTGTAAAAAAATTAGTTAGTTTTAATCCTGAAGAATTCTTAATTGAAACAACTTTAGGTATATTATTATTAAAAGGACAAGAATTAGAAATTATTAAACTTGATACAACAGATGGTATATTATCTATTAAAGGTAGAATTAATAATTTAAATTATATGGATTCAAATAAAAAAGGTGAATCTAGTTTAATAGCAAGGTTGTTTAAATAATGGACGTTAAAATACAACTTACATGTATGTTAGTCTCTTTTTTATATGGTATATTCATAAGAATACTTACTTTTATAAATAAAAGAATAAATAATAATAAGAATTTAATTATACATACTATTATAGATTTATTATTTGTTTATATAATAGTATTATTATATGTAATAATAATATATAAAATAAATGAAGGAATATTTCATATCTATTTTTTATTCTTAGTATTACTTGGATATATATTAAGTAATAAATATGTAAACTTTACAATTCAGCATTTAAAAAATATTAAAAATAAAATAATTAAATGATATACTAAGGATAATAGGGTGGTAGTTATGAAGAAGAAAGGGTTAAGAAAAGCAAAAAGACGCTTATTATTTTTAATTGCTATTTTTTTAGTTTTGCTTGTAAGTGTTAGTTTTAATATTTTTAGAGTTTGGTTACAAGTAATAGATAATAATAAAACTATTGCTACTTTAACAAGCAAATATGATAGTCTAATGGAACAAGAAAAACAATTAAAATCTGATGTTAATAAATTACAAGATCCTGACTACGTAGCTAGATATGCCCGTGAAAAGTATTTATATACAAAAGATGGAGAATTAATAATAAAGATGCCTAAAAGTGAATAAATTATTCACTTTTTTTATTTATTATTATATAATAATTAACCAAGGTGATTTGATATGAACACATTAGAATTAAAAAACATATCTTTTAGTTATGATGATATTCAAGTATTCAAAGATTTATCTATTAAAGTTAAAAAAGGACATAATATATCTATTATAGGTAATATTGCATCTGGAAAGACAACATTAACTAATATTTTTAATTATTCAATTAAAGCTAATGGAGAGTATATTATTAATGGTGTTGAGGTAGTTAAAGAAAATGATTATGTAATAGATAGATATATTAATACATTATCTATTACTAACAAATATGATAATAAAAAGGTAATAGATTTAATATTTGATAAACTTGGAGATGATAATAGTGAAGATATAAAAAATGTTGTTTCATATTTTAAAATAGATGATTACCTTAATAATAAAATAAATGAATTATCTTATGAATTAAAATATTATATATTAATTATTATTAATTTATTAGATAAAGATAAGTATTTAATATTAGATGATGTACTATGTTATTTAAATAATAATCATATTAAAAAAGTATATAGTTATGCCAAAAAGAATAAAGTAACTATTATTAATATATCATCTAGATTAGATGATGTATTTAATAGTGAATATATAGTATTTATTTATAAAGGTAAAATAGCCATGGAAGGTGAAGTATTATCTTGTTTAAAAGAAGAAAAACTAATAAAAAGATTAGGATATAAATTACCATTTATGTATGATTTATCTCTTCAATTAAATTATTATGATGTACTAGATGATATATATTTAGATTATAAAGATATGGAGAATGCCATATGGAAATAATTTTAGATAATGTTAGTTATAAATCTAAGAAAATAGATGAATATCTAAATAATATATCATATACATTTAAACAAGAAATTAATTTTATAAATGGAATAAATGCTTCATTAATAAAAGATTTATTATTCCAAGAAAAAAATACTAAAGAAGGTTATATTGCTTTAGATAAAAAAGGAAAGAAATATGATATTTTCTTTATTACGGATGATTATAAATTATATAAAGATAATTTATATGAAGAAATAAATTATTTAAATAAATTATATAAATTAAATTTTAAAAATATAGATAAAAGAATAATAAATGCATTAAAAATGATTAATTTAGATATTACTTATATAAGTGAAGAATTTAAATTAATGTCATCAAATGAATTGAAATTAGTTAAATTAGCAATAGCATTAATATTAAATTCTAAGATTATAGTATTTGATTATTTTGAAAAAGGAATGCCTTATTATCAAATGAATTATATAAAAAAATTATTATCTAAATTAAATAAGATGTATAATAAGAATATAATTATATTTAGTGATGATATAGATTGTTATATAAATATTGTTAATAACATATTAGTTATTAACAATGGAAATATAGTATTTAATGGTACTAATAAAGATATATATAATGATGATTTATATAAATATATAGATGAACCAAGTATAATTAGTTTTATTAAATATTTAAAATCTAAAGGTCATGAATTTGATAGTTATATAGATATAAAAGAATTATTAAAAGCAATATATAGGGATGTGGAGAATAAGTGAGATATTTAGTTACAATTAGTTATGATGGATCAAACTTTTATGGATTTCAAAGACTTAATAATAAAAGAACAGTACAATCTGAAATTGAAAAAGTATTAAAAATTATTAATAAGAAAGATGTTGAAATTAAAGGTGCTGGAAGAACTGATAAGGGAGTGCATGCATATGGGCAAAGAGCACATTTTGATTTAGATATTGATATACCATCAGATAGATTATTAAAGGCAATGAATGATTCACTGCCTAATGATATTAGAATTACTGATATTAAAGTAGTAAATAATGATTTTCATGCTAGGTTTAATGTTAAAAAAAAGATTTATCAATATAGAATTAATACAGGTGAATATGATCCATTAAAGAATAATTATTATTATCAATTTGATTATAAAATAGATATTAATAAAATTAAACAAGCAATAGAAATATTAAAGGGAGAGCATAACTTTAAGAATTTTGTTTCGGGGGAAAGAGATAATTATGACGCTATTATTTATGATATTATTTTGGAGGAAAAAGAAGAGAGTATAATACTTACTTTTGAGGGTAAGAGTTTTTATCGTTACATGGTAAGAAATTTAGTTGGAGCAATTTTAGATGTATCAACAGGTAAAAATAGTATTGACGAATTAAAAAAAATGTTGGATAATGTTAAAGTTGCCAAACAAATGA
This sequence comes from uncultured Erysipelotrichaceae bacterium, assembly GCA_902783185.1. GTDB lineage: Bacteria > Bacillota_I > Bacilli_A > RF39 > UBA660 > RUG12834. The sequence goes on along the minus strand of CACZPQ010000065.1, from coordinate 4,208 downwards.
GCTGTGCTCCAGCTCAAGGGTTATATTTAATGAAAATTTTTTACTAGGAGGTTATATAATGGACGATAAAAAAATTATTATTACAGAGGATTCTCTAAAAAGACAACCAGAAATAGATTTTAAAATCGATGATATGAAGGTTGATGTAAGTAAAAATGTTAATATCAATAATAAAGTAGCATATGATATGTATCAAAAATATCAAAATATTACTTTAGAAAAGAATCATGTATTAACATTAAGAAGACCTAAATAATTAATTAGAAACTAATTAATTTTTTTATTTTCCATAAATTTGACAAAAAAATACTATTTTTATTAGATTTTAATTGACTTTTTATACTTTTTCACATATACTTTTAAATGGTACATTTTATTTAGATGAATTTTATATTGACCTGGGAAATCAATATAAGATAAATCAAAATGAAAGGAAAATTTTTATGAACACATTTATGCAAAAGAAGGAAACTGTTGATCGTAAATGGTATGTTATTGATGCTACAGATGTTGCTTTAGGTAGACTTGCTTCTCAAGCTGCTACAGTACTTCGTGGTAAAAATAAACCTACATTTACACCTCACATTGATTGTGGAGACTTTGTTATTATTACTAATGCTAGTAAGGTTAAATTAACTGGAAACAAATTAAAAGACAAGATGTATTATAATCATAGTAGATATGCTGGTGGATTAAGAGAAAGAAATGCTCAAACTATGATTGATAGATACCCAGTTGAAATGGTTGAAAGAGCTGTTAAAGGAATGCTTCCAAAAGGACCTTTAGGAAGAAAAATGATTAAGAAACTATTTGTTTATGCAGATGAAAATCATGAACAAACTGCTCAAAAACCAGTTGAGATGAAGGTTAAATAAGGAGGTTAATTTATGGCAGATAAAAAAGAATGGATTGCTACTGGTAGAAGAAAACAATCAGTTGCAAATGTAAGAATTACATCTGGTAAAGGTACTATTACTGTTAATGGTAGAGATGTTAATGAATATATGCCTTATGCTACATTAGTACAAGATATTGAACAACCATTAGTTGCTACAGGAAATCAAGGAAAATTTGATATTATTGTAACTGCTAAAGGTGGAGGATTCTCAGGACAAGCTGGAGCTATAAGATTAGGAATTACAAGAGCTTTACTTGAATATGATTCAAATACTGATCAATCAAGAGAAGATTCTTATAGAAAAATCTTAAAAACTGCTGGATTTGTTAAAAGAGATCCAAGAGTTAAAGAACGTAAAAAATATGGTCTTAAAAAGGCTCGTAGAGCACCACAATTTAGTAAGAGATAATTTGTATGTTTCAAAAGTCAGTTTATACTGGCTTTTTTGCATTATAAAATACTTGTTAGAATATTTATGATATAATTTATTTGGTGGTTTATTATGGATGAAAATAAAATAATGGATTTAATGAATAATATAGACTATGGTTGGGTAGATAAGAATAATAAAAAGCATATTTATGATTATGATACATATTCAAATGAATATATGCTTCAATCTCCAGAAGAAATAATTAATAATCGTATTGGAGTATGTTGGGATCAAGTAGAATTAGAAAGATATTACTTTGATAAAACTAATATTCCAATAAAAACATTCTTTATAGTTCATTATGATGATAATAAATGTCCAACACACACATTTTTAGTATTTGAAAATGATAATAATTATTATTGGTTTGAACATTCATGGGAAAAATTTAGAGGTATTCATGCATATAGTACATTAAATGAACTATTAAATGATATTAAGAATAAATTTATTCAATATGAATTAAATAATCAATATGATAATAATAATTTAAAAATATATGAATATTCTAAACCTAAATATAATATATCAACACAAGAGTTTTATAGTCATTGTGAAAATGGTATATTAATTAATATAATATAAAACTGTTAAAACTTGATTTTTTTACAAAAATAAGTATAATAATACACTTAAAGAAGGGGTTTTATGAGTAATTTTGTATATAAAAGATTAAAACATGTTGATAAACATATAGAGGAATTAGAATCACTAAGAGCTTTATGTTTTGATTTAGATGAGAAAAATATGAGTTCTTATTATAAAAATGGCATATTGAATGATAATATGGTTGCTTATGTTTGTACTGATGATAATAATATTGTTGGTGCTGCATATGTCAGTGATTCTTTATATTCTTTATATATAGAACAATTATTTGTACATCCAGATTATAGATTAAATAATATAGGTTCTAATATAATGAAATTATTACTTAATGATAAAAAGTATTTAGAAGAAAAATATAATAGATTATTTAGTATTAGTTCTTTAGAGGATTATACTAATTCTGATTTTTATAAGAAATTAGGATACAAAGAATATAATGGTTTAATGAGAACTTTAAAAAAGAAATTATACTAATTAGACGAGGTATTATATGGAAATAATAAGAAAAACCATTGAAAATGATGGAGAATATCTTAGACAAATATCAAAAGAAGTTTTATTTAATGATGATACTTATAAAAAAGATATTAAGTTATTAGAGGAGTTTTGTAAAAATACAGCATGTTTTGCATTAGCAGCTGTTCAAATAGGAATTCCTAAAAGAATAGTATATTTAAAAAATACTACTTTAGATATAGCTTTAGAAGATAAAAATTATAATGAAGCTAAAGTATTAATAAATCCTGTTATAATATCTCAAAGGGGATTAACTAAATATTGGGAATCATGTGTTAGTTGCTTAGATTATACAGGTCTTGTATATAGGCCATATGAAATGATAATTAATTATTATGATCAATACAAACAATTGCATGAAGAAAAGTTTGAAGGTTTTGGATCAACAGTTTTATCTCATGAATTAGACCATTTAGATGGTATATTACATATGGATATAGCTGAAGAAGTATTAGATATTCCAAAAGCACAAAGAGGTGCTTTTAGAGAGAACCATCCATATGAAATAATATCTAAAACATGTGATTATAATAAAAAAGTAAGAAAATTAGTAAAATAAATATTTATTGACATTAATTATTATTAATGTATAATAATCTAACAAGAAAGATGGGTAGATGAGTATGTTTTTTGATAAAAAGAGTAGTATTGAATTAAGTCAATTCGATAAGGATAAAATAATGGCTAGGGAAATTATTAGTAAATGGGGAAATAAAGTAAGATTATATAACTGTGTATTACCAGTTACTGATAAAATAGATAATGATTATTCATACTATTATAATGAATATAATTACTATGATAGAGGTTTAGAAGTAGTATTTTCTGAATTAGATGGTTTATTTATTATATATAATGATGAAAAAGTATTAGGATATAGTAATACTGACGATAATGGTAAAATTTTAGGTGAAGAAGTATATATTCCTGGTGAGTGGGAAAATATATTAAAAGATATTTATAATTTAGTTATTAAAGTAAATGATAAAGAATCAGCTTCATATAATAAATGCATTAATACATTACATTTAGTAGATTCAGTTGGTAGTTGTACTATTAATGATTCATTAAAAGTAGTAAGAGATGATATTAGATTAAAGAATGAAGAAAATAAATATAATATATCTTATACTGTATATAAAGATGATGAATTAGTATTTAGTGGTTCAATTACAACTCCAGATAGAGAAAAAGTATATGTTTATGAACCTGGTAAATGGGAAGATGAAATAAAAGAATATATTAGAGGATTATTTGCTCAAAGAGAACAAAGAAAACAAGATGAAATAATAAGAAAATTAGAATTAAGAAAATAATTATAAACAAGTAAAAAAACACTATTTAATAGTGTTTTTTATGTCGCTAAATTATTTTGTTTTTACTTATTATTAATACCAATGATATCTATCACTATGCTTTAATGCTTTAGTTGGGTTTTTATATCTTCCTGCTATATAATTAAGTCCCCATCTAATTTGTGTTTTACCATTAGTCTTCCAGTCTTTACCTGCGCTGCTCATTTTATTTCCCGGCTTTGCTTGCGGAATACCGTAGCAACCATTTCCGTATGCATATACATTCCATCCAGATTCTCTATACCATAGTTTTACTAAAGCTTGAAAATCTCCTTCAGTCCAACCAAAATGATTAATTACTAAGTCTTTAGCATAAGCTTGAAGCTCTGCTATTTGTGCATTGCTAGTTCTTTTAGTAGTTTTCTTTTTGGTTGTTTTTTTAACTACTTTTTTCTTA
>CACZPQ010000064.1 GCA_902783185.1 uncultured Erysipelotrichaceae bacterium | reverse complement strand
GTTCTTTGATGGTCCTATTGAAGTCGATCGTTCAGCAATAGATAACAAGGCTAAACATACAGAGTTCTTTGATGGTCCTATTGAAGTTGATCGTAGTGGCTTATATAAAAAAGATGAAAAAGTAAATAATTTCCAAGATGCACTTAAAAATGTGACATCAACTTTAAAAGATAATAGTAATAAAACAAATAACGAGGTTAAAAAAGAAAGAGAAATATATATTACAATACCTGAAGAGGAAGAAGCTAGAAAAAATAACAATATTAGTCAAATTAAAACTACTAGTACCAATAAGGTAAATAATCTACAAGATGCTCTTAATAATATTTCTTCATCAATTGGTAAAAGTAATAATAATTCACATACAGAGTTCTTTAATGGACCTATTGAAGTTGATCGTTCAGCTATAGATAACAAGGCTAAGCATACAGAGTTCTTTAATGGTCCAATTGAAGTTGATCGTAGTGCAATAGATGGCAACAATACTAATAATAATTCATTTGCTGCTTATACAAAAAACATTCCTAATAAAGATGCTGCATTCATAGAAAATAATAAAATAAACAGTACTAATAGAAATTCATTTACAGAGTACTTAAATAGTAATCCTAACAAAGATGCAATATATATAAATAATAATAAATAATATCACTTAAAAAGTGATATTTTTATATTATTTACTTTACATTATAATATATATATTAATTGACTATTAATGATTTATAAAAGTATAATTATAATAAGGAGTATGATTAATATGGCCATACAAAGTATTCAAAAAATTACTAAAAATGATATAGAAAGATTAAATAAACAAAATGCAATATTTAAGTCAAAGAGTGATATCGAAAATGGTAACTCAACAAATATAAATACTGCATACTTTGGTGATAATGGTGATATATATCTTGATAATGAAGGAAGAATATTTGAAAAACAAAATGATGGTTCAGAGGTATATATGGGTTGGGCAGATCAAAGTAAACTAAAGAAAGATCAGCCACGAATTAACTCAGCATATGATTATTTTGATAAATTTCCTGATCAAAACAATAATGAACTAGTTAATGGAAGATTAAACAAAGTTGAAGGTAATACATTCAATAATAACAGTAACAAAATTAAAAGTATAAATCAAACTAGTCAACCTAAACATACAGAGTTCTTTAATGGTCCTATTGAAGTTGATCGTAGTGCATTAGATAACAAAGCAAAACATACAGAGTTCTTTAACGGACCTATTGAAGTTGATCGCACAGCATTAGATAACAAAGCAAAACATACAGAGTTCTTTAACGGACCTATTGAAGTTGATCGTAGTGCATTAGATAAAACTACTAATAGTACAAAAACTACATCCAACAATATAGCAAGCATCCAATATGAAAAAGCAAAACAAAAAAATAATATTGATACCACTGCTCCTAAAGTTAATAATGATACTATAATTGAAAATACAACAGTAGAAGATAAATACACTGTTCTTGCTAAAGATACACTAAGTAGAATAAATGAAATAAGGAGAGAAAACGGCTTACCTGACTTACAATGGTCAGAAGAACTATCTCAAGCAGCTGCAGTTAGAGCTGAAGAAGCATCACAATTATGGTCTCATACAAGACCTAATGGCCAACCATATAATTCTGTTAATGATGAAGTCATGGGTGAAAACCTTGCTAAAAACTATCCTGATGCAGAATCAACAGTAGAAGCATGGATGAATAGTGACTCTCATAGAGCTATTTTACTAGATAAGGAATTTAAAACAGTTGGTATTTCTGTTGTTGAAACTGAAGATGGCCAAAAGTATTATGCCGCAGATTTTGGAGAAAAATAGTAATTAAAGGAACTATAAATATGATATAAATTCACTACATACAGTGAATTTATTTTCATATTATATTATATATTAAAAATAGTTTGACAAACATATAATAAACATGATATATTACATGAGCACGTTTTTTTCAAGGAGGTGAAATAATTATGAAATTTGCTGGTAAAAGCATTACAGAATTTGAGTTAGTACAATTAGAATCAATCAGTAAGTTTTCTAATTATAACGACTTTATAAATGATAGAGATAAAAATACAAATGTTTTTGGAACAATAATAGTTTGCGAAGACGTTTTTGGAAGAACAAGAGAAATCATATCAGGAAAATATATTCCTTGTATTAAAGTTAATCATAATTCAAATAATAATGAATCAATTATTACAATACCAAATAGTCCATATCATGGAAGAATTATAAATTATGGTTTAGTTTCTGCACAACAATTAAGAGATTATGTTAATACTAATTATACAAATGATTATATTGATAAAATAAATAACTTTGTTGAAAATGCAAATGAATATTACAAGAATAATAAAACTTCATTAATAAAAAAATTACTTAAAAAGATTAAATAATAAAATTCACTTTTACAAGTGAATCTTTTTATTTTCTAGCCATTAATAATAGTTCAGTACCATTTCTAATATCTGTATTAATAATTACCTCATTATTATTATAAATTAAACCAGTTTTCTTATTAATAATTATATAATCTTCATTTGGATTGAAGTTAATATACTCTAAATCAGAAACACACTTAGCTAACATTGCTTTTATTTTCCATACTAATTGATTAACAGGTATAAATACATCATATGTTTCATCTAAACCAAAAACATCTAATTTAATTAATACTTTATCGTTCATAACAACACCCTTATCATATTGTCATTATATCATTATTGAAGTCAAAAAAAAAGTCATTAATGACTTTTTTAATTACCAGATGCTGCAGCAGCAGCTTCAGCTTCAAGATCACCATACTTATCAGCAGTAGCTTGAATAGCTGTATCAACTGAAGCATACATTTCATCTATTAAATTAGAAATACTATTTTTCATATTTTCAATTGATTCATTAATAGCCTCTTGATGTGAATTAGCTTCACCATAGAAACCAGATGCACTAGCAGAATTTCTAATAGCATCTAAAGCACTAACAGCTTCATCTTTGATTTCATTTAAAACTTTAGCAGTTTGAACAGCTTCAGTTCTATTAATTCCTCTTGTTCCATTAATATCAATTTGAATACCGCTAACATCACATTCACATGTTGGTGCATCAAAACTTACTGGACTATATGAAGCACCAGATTCAGCAGCATATTTAGATGCAGCAGAATTAAAGTGTTCAATAATTGTATGTAAGCTTTCTAAGTCAGATTGAAATTGTCCTCTAACTGCCTCATTATAAGACTCAAAATAAGATCTTGCATCTTCAGATGCCCATAGATTTTCCATTGGTCTTACGAAATCATTTTCTAATCTAGTATTTGTTGCTTGAAAATAGTTTTCAATACCTGTTTTAATACCATTTGTTGCTTCGATTACTTCTTGTTCATTGTAACCAGTCATACCGTTACCCATAAATAGTCTCCTCCCTTATTTTTACTATTAAATATACGTGTAGTATATCTATTATCATGTTAGCACAATAAAAAAACATAAACAATAATATATTTATGTTTTTTACATTTCTTTTACACTTTTATTATAGCTTATTACGTATAATAGAAATAGTATTTGTAATGCTTGATATATTACTGGATCCTTTACCTTTTATTTCAGAAAACAATTCATTTTCCATACATTTATTATCTATTCTTACAGTATTCTTACATAAGCCATATATTTCTTTAAATACACTATTAGTTGTATCCATTTCACTCTTAATTTGATTTAATTTATTTAATAATCTTCTATATTCAGTATTTAAATATTCATTATTATCGTACATAAAATCACGCTCCTATATTAGCTGCATCTGAAGTGACTTCTTCATCAATTGTTTTATATTTATCTATATTTCTTTTAAAAACTTCTATATTATTAACGTTACAATCATTGATATTATCAAACTTATTACGTATACTATCTTTAATATTTTCTAATAATATGGAATTTTTAGTATTATATAAAGAAATAACATTCTTAAAATTATTTATAATACCAATAAAATTAGAATTTTCTAAATCACTATACAAATTCATTTTTTTAGAAACATTATTTATTTCTTCAATATTTATAACACTTTTTTCGACATGTTCATTATTTTCAGTAGTACAATATTTTTCTATATCAACACTTTGAATTTTATTAATAGAAATATTTTTTATCATTCTAGCAATTTCATGTTCATATTCATTAATGTTATCCATAATATCTATTACATTTTCTCTTAACATGTCTGATAAATATAATTGACTTCTTACACTTTCAATTTGATTGCTTATTGCATTAACAATATCATAAGAAGCAAAACTATAATCTAAATCATTATAAGAACTTAATATTCTATTTAGTTTATTTTTATAAATATTAAACTTCGATAATATATTAGATCTATATGATAAATCAAACTCAACAACTCCACCTAAATTAGAATATCTATTTACAATACTATTTAATAAATTACTTATCTCTTTTAATTCATCATATGATTCTTCCATTTTTGATTTTTCAAAGTATTTATCATCAAAAAAATTTCTAGCATGAGGATCAACCCAATATTCTTCTTCATCACTAATTTCTATTTGATAATACATATTCAAATAGTTTTCTTGATAAGTTTCTAGTAATTTATTTAATTCTTCTAACTTATTCTTTAGTTTAGTAACATCAATCTTATACATAAATTAATCCTCCTATCATAATAATAACATACATTAATTAAGATTTAAAGGAAGAAGAAGTATTATAATTCTTCCTCCTTCTTTATATCATCATTAGATATAAAATCTATAAATTTACATAATGTACCATAACTTTCACTAACAACAAATCCCATATCATTATCATAATCTTTTAACATTTCTTTAGTTAATGAAGCAATTCTAATATATGATTGGTTAGATATACCTTTACCAATCCATACAGCATCTTTATTAGAGAATGTTGTATTAAACCATTTTTCAGTACTATAATCTTTTATCTTAGCAATATCATCAATTGATATTATAGATATTTTTTCGTATTGTTTTAATGTATTAGTTAATTCTTCAAGTTTAGTTTTATCATCAATTTTCTCAATAAATCTATCAAATCCATATACTAAAATAGTTCCAACTATACTACTCTTTTCATTAATAAGTTTCTTAACATAATTAATAATCATATCTAATTTACTACTAATATCTGTCGTATAATAATTTGGATAATCATTGTTTAATTCCAATTCATTCATTGGATCAAATACCATTAATATAGAATTTTTTATTTCTCTTAATTCTTGTAATAAACTTAAAGTAAAATTCTTAGTATTATTAATTCTATTCGAAACAACAACATTTCCTATATTTTGTGTTAAATCTAAATACACTATAGATAAATCATTCTTAGCAATACCTATAGGTACCCTATTCATAGTTACTTCCTTGTTATTAACATCACTATATCTAATAATTTCTGGAAGAACAGGAATGTTCTTAGCAGATACTTCATTAATAGATTTTTGTTTCTTAATAAACTCTTGAGCAAATTCACTTAGTTTGGATGTATCATCAATAATATTTGCTGTTTGGAATTCATGAATATCGCCATTAATTAGACACATACCACGTCCAAAGGCATCCCTAGGTACATTATTAATCTTCTTATTAAAGATTGTATTATAATCTGTCTTTTCTTTTAAGTGGAATGCATAAATAGTATTCATATTTTGTACTACTCTATTAGAAATAGAGTTATAAGAATTGGCTGTTAACATAAATACTATACCATATCTATCTGAATCTCTAGTTAATTCAGGCATTACTTCATAAATATTAGTAATATTATCATGAATTGAATCATAGTTATTAAGAATTATAGTTATAATTGGTAATTTATTACCAGTAGATTTTATATAGCTATCATAACTACCACCATAATTAGCAAATAAACCTTTTCTCTTTTGAATTTCTTCCCTAATCATTTTAATTAGATTATTAAACTTATCTTCTTCATCTAAGAAAACCATACCACCAATATGAGGTAATCCTTGATACATTCTTAAAGACTCTGAACCATAATCAACTATATAGAAATTAATATCACTAGCCTTAAATTCATTAGCAGTATTGTATATCAATGTATTTAAGAATAATTCTCTTTCAGCACCATCTAAACCATATATGGCAGTATTACCATTATTAATATAATTATAAGATACTATACCTTGAACTTGTAGTTCTGGTGCATCATATTCACCAAGTACTACTTCATATCCATTTGCTTTATAATTATATTTTTGTTTTAATGCATCAACAAAAATCATTTCAGGTATATTTTCTAACCATAATCTTCTTGATTTAACATTAATTTGTTTAGATATCTCAATAATATATTTTAATATTGCAGAGATTTGCTCACCTTGAGCAGATACTTTATTACCAGATGATTCTTGAATAGATTTAATAACATCACCAGAGTCATCTATAAAATTAATAGATTTATCAACTTGTTTTACAACTTTTTCAGCTGGAAAATACTTAGCACCGCACCATGCACTTTGACCCAATGCATAGTATTCATCATATCCGACTTGAAGATAGAATCTACCGGCTTGTTTTAATTCAGCTGCATCTGGTTTTTTAAGCATTTCTTTTGAATCTGATGCGTCTTGAACTTTTAAACATACTCTAAATTTAGTATTTGACCAAATTTGTT
>CACZPQ010000063.1 GCA_902783185.1 uncultured Erysipelotrichaceae bacterium | reverse complement strand
ATCTGATCCCTCCTTTCACTTTTTAGATGAAAGGCACGACACTTTAATTTGCCCACTTTTTCGGTGTGCAAATACTCTTATAATACAAATTAAAATACTTGTCAAATTGCCATTTTTTAATATTGGACATTAAAACTATGTCCAATTTTTAAATTCTTCTTAAGCCAATTTTTAATATTGGCTTATTTTTATATAGTCAATTTTTAAAATTAGTAAATGTTAAAAAAAATAATAATTATTACTTAGAACAATTATTATTCATATTTAATGGTATCTTATATGTAGTTACTTTATCATTGCTATCTTTAGCATTTATTTCTAAGTATAGACTTTCATCAGTATATTTTTTACACATTTGATTATAATTATCTATACTTAATTCAACGTTTTTTAAATAATCTTCAAGTTTATTATTATTATTACTAGATTTGCAACTACTTATAATAGTATCTATATTATTATTACTTTCATATAAATTACATTCTATTTCTTTATATATAGTTACATCATTACCTCCACAATAATCGACATTTGAAATATATATAGATGATTTATTTTTATCATAAGCAATACTTCCTGATACTTTAAATTCAGAACAAGTTGATGATAAAGTTTTGAAATTAAATGATTTATCATTTATTTTAAATATTAGTATTATGGATAAAATTATTAATATAGATATTACTATAATAGTTATTATTCTTTTTATTTTTTTGTTATTTTTCTTTAAATTTCCATCTAATATATCTTCAAGATCTATATTAAAATCATTACTCATTTTTTTTAATAAAACAATATCTGGTAAATTAATTCCTCTTTCCCATTTAGATACAGCTTGATATGTAACATTATATTTTTTAGCTAAATCTTGTTGAGTTAGATTATTATTTTCTCTTAATCTTTTTATAAATAAACCTACTTTTTGAGGATCCATAAATATCACCACTAATTCATTTGATATTATAACATAATTTATTTTTAATAAAAAACAAAAATAGCATCAATGCTATTTTAAATATTTATCATCTGATCTATTAAGTAAGTAATCAACTGAATAATTAGTTAGTTTACTTATACTTATTAAAATATCACTTTGAATTAATGTTTTACCATTTTCATAGTTTGAAAGTGAAGAAAAAGTTATATCAACTACTTCACCCATTTTCCTTAAGTTATATCCTAATTCTTCTCTGGATTCCTTTATTCTAGTTCCTATAACATATAAATCTAATTCTTTTGGTTTAATTGTTATTCTTTTATTAGAAAGACACATTAAATAATCTATATTAACATTATAATAATCAGCAAGTTCAATTAATCTTTTAGTTGGAATCCTAACTTTATTTCTTTCCCAATCAGAATATGCACTAGAACCTACTTTAAGTTTATTTGCAACATCTTTTGATTTTAAATCATATTCTTCTCTTAATCCTTCAAGACGATTATATTTCATATAACTAACCACCTTTATAGATTAATTTTGTCATTATATTAAAAATTATTCATTAATATTCACTAAATAAAAACAATTTATGTTTGACAAATAAGGAATAAACGCTTATAATATACACGTTTTCAAAAAAGGGGAGAAATTATAATGAAAGAAAAATTTTCTACTGATGAATTATTTTTATGTAAAGAAGTACCAAACTATGCGCTTACATTTAATAAAATTATTAATGCATACCAAACAAATAAAGAAAAGGCAATAAGATTATCTAAAGAAAGTATAAAAAACAAAAGTACTTTCATTCTTACTATTGAAAAGTTTCAAAAGAAGTTTTCAAATGCAGATGATTATATGGATATTTTAAATGATATATTACTTTCATATGATGAAAAAGAAGAAAAGAAAAATGATAAATATGTTGATTATCATAAAGTTAAAACTGATAATTCAGAATTTAATAAAATATTAAATGAAATATATAATAGTGGCTTAAGTACTATAGATTATTATTTTTATAATACTATTCCAGATAAGTTTTCTTATTATTTAAGTGAAAGAATACACGATAATAATAAACAAGCTATAGAAATTAGTAATAGAAAAGTTATTACATTACCACTTATTATAGAAATAATTAAAAAAATTAATAATAAAGAACTAGATTATGTTGGTTATTATGAAGAAACAAAACTTAAACCTTATTATTTAGTAGAAATTGCTAGAAACAATGGTTTATATTGTGAATACTTTGCAGATTTTGTTGGTGCATTAAAAAGAAATAAACCAATTATAATTAATCATGAATTAAATGGTACTTTAATAATAAATGAAGAAGAAGTTCCAAAAGAATTAAAAGAACAAGCTATCGAATATTTAAGAAGTATTGAAGCACCAATTAATACAATTGTATATAATGATATGATTAAAAGATTAGTGAAGAAAGTTAGATAATTAAATATCTAACTTTTTTAATAGTAAAAAAAGATAATTTATAATTATCTCTTAATTAGCCTTATATGTAAAGTATCCAGGATTTGATGTACCACCATCAATACGGGCATACTGACTGTCATCAGCATCCTTTTTTGGTGGTTCGCTATGTCCTTCTCCATCATAAAAATAAGCAAGTAGTCTATCTGTATTTTTTTCATTGTTATTAAATATTGATACACCTGAAAAAATAACAATTACTAACTTATTATTATCATTGATATAATTGTTATTCTTCTTTTTTTCATTATTATCAACTTTTTTATATTCTATCCTATATTAATTTTAACAAATACAAATGTTTTTACAATAAAATTAAATGATTTTTATAATTTACTATTATGATAATATCATGTTATAATTATTATGTGAGGAAGTATAACATGATAAAAAATTTTTTTGGTCACTTACATACAATCAATAAACATAGATTTAAAGTGTTTATTTTGTGTTGTAAATGTGGTTTTATATGGCGAGGTTTAACTCATGATTTATCAAAATATTCACCCACTGAATTCTTTGAAGGTGTTAAATATTATGCTGGTGGAAAAAGATCTCCAATAATCATGTGTAAAAATGATATTGGCTATTCCAAAGCATGGTTACATCACAAAGGTAGGAATAAACATCATAGTGAATATTGGTTAGATTTAGCCGCTAAAACAAAAGCACCAATTATTCCATTTAATTATTCAGTTGAAATGGTTTGTGATAGAATAGCAGCATGTAAAACATATCAAAAAAAGAATTATAAAGATATATCTCCTTATTATTATTGGAACGAACATAGAGATGATGAAATAATGAATAGGAAAAATCAAAAATTCATTACCGAAGTATTTGAATTACTTAGTGTTCATGGAGAAAAAGTAGTATTAAATAAAAAATATTTAAAAAAGATATATGATAAACATATAAAGAAAGGAAAATAAAAATGGGAAAGAAATTAGCAAAAAAATTAGGTGATAATTATAAATATTATTATGGAGCTTATTATACTAAGTATAATGGATATGACATTATAATTAAATATGATTACACTTCATTATTATATAATTTAACTCTTAATGTTAAAGGAAATGAAAATATTGATAAACTTAACAAGATGTTATCTAAAAAAGATGAATTTATGGTTGCAAAGTATAAGAATAATTTATTAACTATTACTGAGGCATGTGATCATTCAAGAGATATTCCAAAATTAATTAATAATTTATTGGATGATTTAACTAAATATTTAAAAGATAATAACTATAAAAATATTTGTAAGTTGTGTGAGAAGGAAGAAAAGACTACATTAGTTAGTATAGATGATAATATAAACTATGTATGTGATAAATGTGTTAAAAATATCGAAAAGAAATATGCTAAAGAACTTGAAGATAGAAGAAAAATAAAAGAAAATATTCCTTTAGGAATAATTGGTTCAATAATTGGATGCATACCTGGATTAATAATGTGGTTCTTACTATCGTATCTAATGATTAATCCATCAGTTATAGCATTAATAATAATGTTTGGTAGTGCATATTTTTATAGATATATGGCTAAATCAATGAAACTTCCTGGATTAATAATTTCTATACTAATTGGTTTTATATTTGTATTGTTTGCTAATGAATTAACTAATGCTTATTCTTTATATAATGAATATATTAATCAATATAACATTAATATACTTGATACATATAAAGCAATACCATATTACTTACAAACAAATGATATATTTAGACATACTTATAATCAAAACTTATTATTATCAATTATGTTCTTTATATTTGGTAGTTTCACTAATATAGGTATTTTTAGAAGCTATATAGCTACTAATAAAGTTAAGAATTTGGAGGTTAAATAATGAAAAAGTTAAATAAAACTATTTTATTATTATCAACATTAGTATTATTATCTGGATGTGCTCTTCCATTTCAATCAAAAAATTATCCTGCATGGACAACAAAAGGAATTTTAGAAAGTTATACATTATCAGATGGAACAAGCATAGATGGTTGGATGGGAGTTAATGTAGGTGATAAAGTAAGTACTAAGTGGTATGATTTTACTGCTAATACCATTGAAGAAGTAGATAGTTATCAAGAATACAAAGCAAGTGATAATAAAAAACTAATTCATGTATCAATAACAATTACAAATACTTTAGAAAAAGATGTTCGTATTGATGATGAAGATTTTGCACTTGTATGGGATTTAGATAAAGAAGATAGATCATATGTCTATCCAGTTAAAGATAAAACACCTAAAGAAACAAGTATTAAAGCTAAAGAAACTAAAACAATAGATTTAATATTTGAATTAGATAAAAACGCTAAAAAACCTATGGCTGTTTATTATTATGAACAATATGAAGATGGTCAAAAAGGTAATAAATATTATATATATTATAAATAAAAGTTATTTCATAATCGAAATAACTTTTTTAATTGTAATTTCATCCGCACCACTTTATTTTAAATTATCTTTAACAATATAATTCATTAATTTATATTATTTCTTTAACTTTATTTAATAAAGTAGTACTCATATCATTATCATTACATTTAATAATAGATGATATCTTAGAACCTATATTATTAATTGATGATCCTAAAAAATATACATCTTTATTATCTATGAT
>CACZPQ010000062.1 GCA_902783185.1 uncultured Erysipelotrichaceae bacterium | reverse complement strand
TTAAAAGATTATTTGAATAATCAAATAAAGGGTGTATAATGTAAATAGATAATAAGAGTGTATTTCATTTAATGATGGAATATGCTCATTTTTTGGTTTGTTAAGACTTAAGGAGGTAGCAAAATGATAACAAAAATTGCAATAAAGAATTTTGGCTCAATTAAAGGTGAAGAAACCATAAAATTTAATAAAGATGTTACGGCTTTTATTGGCAAAAATGAATCAGGTAAATCTACTATTTTAAGAGCAATTAGTAAATTAAATAGCGGTAAAATAATTGAGAGCGAAAAAAATGTTTTGTTAAGAAACGAAGATTCGTATATTGAAGGAACATTTAAACTTGATAAAGAAAATATTTTAAAAATTAATGCTGATCAAGAACAAAATACTAAATATGGTTTTTACAAATTTCCTTGTGATTTTGAACAATTGTTTTTTAGAAAGAAAATTGATGATTCAGACAAAAAAAGCTATGATTTATTTTATTTAACAAAAGATGAAAGTAAAGATAAGTATGTGGAAATAAACTGTAAAGATTTTTTTACTGATAATATTAAACGTAAAATAATAGAAGTTACAAAAGAAAATAAAGAAGATAATATAATTATGCTTTTAGTTGATTTAGATTCCATGAGTGAAGAAGAAATAAAAGCTTCGATTCAGTCATTAGTTATAGCTGATGAAGAATTAAAAGGTGAATTAGATTCTATTAATTCTGAAATTATACCTAACAATTGGTGTAAATTATTGCCTGAGTATAAGTTTATTATGTTTAGCTCGTTTAGGGATGTATTAAATGATAATGTTTTATTAGATACAATCAATAGTAATCAACAAGCTTTAAATCTTCTAAAAATTGCAAAAATTGATATTGAAAAATTAAAAAAGGCATTTGAAAATGGTGATGAAGTTACTTTTGAAGATATGGAGACTGATTTTATTGAAATAGTTTCTTCTAAATTTAAAGAGATATTTCAACAAACTGATGAAAATTTTAAGTTAAAAATAAGATTTGGTACTGGAAAAAAAGAGGTAATTTTCTTAACACAAGATAAGACTAGTAATACAAAGGCTATTAATTTAAGCCAAAGAAGTGATGGATTCAAGTGGTATTTATCTCTTTATCTAACATTATATGATTATCTTGAAAAGCCTAATAACAATACTAAATATGTTTTGCTTCTCGATGAACCTAATTTATACTTGCATCCTGGTGCTCAAAAAAATTTGTTATTCAATGTTTTTTATAAGGATTTTAGTGATATGCAAATATGTTATACCACACATAGTCCATATATGATTGATATAGATAATAGTTTTGCTATTCATATAGTAGAAAAAAACGATTCTACAAAAGTCTATAATAGTACTAGAGAGTATTCAGAAAAAAGTGAGAATTTAAAAGATATAGATACAATGACTCCTTTATTAACAGCGTTAGACTTAAATGTGTCTAATGATATAATTTATGATGTTCATGATAAAATATTTGTTGTTGAGGGAATACAAGATGTCTATATATTAAGAGCTATGGTAAATAAATTAAAATACAATAGTAAAATGAAAAACATTAAATTTATATCTGGAACGAGTGCTGAAAAGGTTCCTATCACTTATGCTTATTTGTCTGGTATTGGATACAATGTATTTACATTAGTAGATAATGATAAATCTGGTTTAAAAGCTAACAAGGCCATAACAGGAGAATCTGATGACAGAGAACTTTATGCTAACTTGTTAAATTATGACATAATTAATGATTATACTAATACGAAATTTCTCCTTGAAAATATGTTTTCTGAAGATGATTTGAAGACATATATTCCTGAAAAAAATACTATTTATTATAAGCGAATATATGATAATTATAATGATTTGGAATTATCTGAAGATACTTCAAATAACTTTAAAAAGTTATTTGATATATTAATAGAATTATAAAATATGTATTTGAATTAAATTTTTGAAAAGCAGTCTCTATTGATTGCTTTTTTTTAACCTATACTTTTACCTATACGATATTTTAAACTATTATAAATTTTAATAAATTATATAAAATAAAAATTCCCTAAATTATAGGGGATATAATCATTTATCACAGGTACAATGCGAACAAACTTTCTGGCTCCCTGAAGAGAGCAACCATTCATTTCTTTGACATATTCTATTAATTATGATAGACTATTAAACTTAATAAGGGGGTTAATTATGGATATTTATACTCAATTAGATAATATTGAAAAGTATATTCATGAAAATTATGGTAATAGTTATAATGATTTAGATAATCTATGTAATAATAATCAATTAGATCCTATATTATTTAATTATGATATAGATTCTTTATTGAAAAAAGAATTAGATTATTTCCTAGAACTAATTGACCCTAATAATTATGATCATCATGAATATTTAAAAACCATTTATATTAATGAATGTAATTTTATTAATGTATATAAAAGATTTGGTTATATATTAAGTTTACATTTTAATAAGAATAATAAGGCGTATAGAGTATTACCATCTTTTATTAAAGAATGTTTAAATTATTTTAATATAGAAAAATATAGTAATTATTCAGTTGAAGATATAGAAAGATTAATAAGTAGATATCTAATTTTAGAAAAGAAATATGATTGTAAATATAAAAAAGAATTAATAGAAATAAAACCTATATATAAAGGATTATTTACTGATTATTCTAAATATGATAGTAAATTAGTAAATAGACAAGAAATTAATTATTCAGATATAAATGAATTATTTGTATTTAGTGAGTATGTGACATATGAAGGGGAATTAAGAAATATATCTAAATATAATATTAGTAATCCTTATGATTATGTTAGATGGGTTTCAAGATATGATGGTGATGGATATGGTTATGACATATTAAGCTATGATTTTGAAAATAATAGAGAAAAATTAATTGAGGTAAAATCTGGTAAGTCTAATTTTATAGAACTTACTAGAGTAGAATATAGAAATTTAATGAATACTATAAAAAATAAATATAGTGATTATTATATTTATAAGTATTATAATATTGAAGGATCTGATATTTTAACAATTAATACATTAAAATATGATAAAGAAAAGAAAGTATTTATTGATATTAATACAAATGAAATATATCGTGTTGTACCATTCTTCAAATTTGATGAAGATGGTTATCAACAGGTTAAAGTAAGTATCATTAAAGATGAACAATATAAATTGTTATTAAATAAATAAGCTGGAGGTATATATGAACAATTTTATGAAAGAATACAATAAAATAAGACAAATAATAAACTTATGTGAAAATATAGCTAAAATGTTTGGAGATACATATAGAATAAAATTTTATGATGAATATAATGATCAAAATTTTGAAGAAGATGGTTTATTTATATTTAGAAAAGATAATCTAATTATAAGATATATAGAAGTATTGAATATTAAGACTAGCTTAACTATTTATATAGATGAAAGAGAAGTATTATACTATGATTATTATAAAGCATATACTCGTTTAACTGATTTTGATTTAAACGAAATATCTAATATTTTATCTAAAGAAGAACCAGTAGTATTAAAAAAAGAGAAATAGGATGTGATGGTTATGAATTCAAGATTTATTGAATTATTAGAAATTAGAAAAAAACAATTAATTGAAGAAGCACCTAAGTTATTTTTATCTATTAGAAAAGCACCATATTATTTAGGTGAATTATTTGATTTAGATGGTAATCCAAAAGGAGACTTTTTAGTAACCAATAGAACAAAACAAAGAGTTGCTGAAGCTTTAATGGAACCACATCATAAATCAAGTAATGGACAACTATATTATGGTAATTTAACAGATGGTAATATATATTCACCAGGACCTAATGAATATTTAATTAAAGCTACTCCAACATTCTTATCTGATGCTGAATTAAAATATTTAGTTGAAAATCAAAGAATTACTAAAAAGATAAGAAATATTAAAGTAGAATTAATTCCACCACTTATTCAAATGGATAATTATCAATCATTAGTTATGGAATATAAAAGAAATATAGTTAATTACAGAAATATAATAAATGAAATAAATAAAATTGAAGAAGCATATTTAAATATAAATAAATATCTTCCAATAGAACAATATAAATCAAGATGATAATCACCTATATTATTTAAATACATAAAATAATATAGGTGATTTTATTATGAATAATAAACGTATAGTTATTGATGCTGGACATGGAGGAGTAGATACTGGTGCAGTAGGTAATGGTATAGTTGAAAAAGACTTAACTTTAAAGATTGGTAAATATATAAAGAATAGATTTGATGAATTAGGAATAGATTCTACATTAACTAGAGATAGTGATATTACTCTTAATCCAACAGATAGAGTAAATAGAGTATTAGATATATATGGTAACGATAAAGATGTTATTGTACTATCTAATCATATAAATGCTGGTGGTGGAGATGGTGCAGAAATAATATATGCACTAAGAAATAATGATACATTATCTAAAGCTATATTAAATGAGATAAGTAAAACTGGACAAAATGTAAGAAAAGTATATCAAAGAAGATTAACTTCAGATACATCAAAAGATTATTATTATATGCTTAGAAATACACCAAATACTGAAAGTATTATTGTAGAATATGGTTTTTTAGATTCTAAAGGTGATGATGTTAATTTACTAAAGAATAACTATGAAGGTCTAGCTGAAGCTGTTGTAAAAGCAGTTGCTAATTATATTGGAGTACCATATAATACTGAACCAAGTTATTACTATACTGTTCAAAAAGGAGATACATTATGGTCTATAGCTAAAAAGTTTAATACTAGTGTTGATAAGTTAAAAGATATTAACAATATAAATAATAATTTATTAAGTATTGGTCAAAAACTTTTAATAAGTGAAAAAGCACCAGTAAATAGTAATTATTATATTGTTAAAAGAGGTGATACATTATACGGTATAGCAAAAAAATATAATATATCTGTAGATGAATTAAAAAATAACAATAATTTAAATAATGATATATTATCTATTGGTCAACAATTATTAATAACTAATAATAATACAGGTAATAATATATATACAGTTAAACCAGGAGATACATTATATTCTATTGCAAGATTAAATAATACAACAGTCAGTCAATTAGCAGATATTAATAATCTAAATACTACTATATTATCAATTGGACAACAATTAATTATACCAAAGAATTAAAAAAATACTTCTTTATGAAGTATTTTTCTAATTAACTATCTAAAAAATAGTCTAACAACTGCTTTAGCAAATTTAGCCATTCTACTAAAAACAATAATAAAGCATCCACCATTAATGCTATATAATTCATTATTAGTTAAAGTCATTTTAATCACCTCCCTTCATGTTAGTTTCTAATTGTTTTAACTCTTCAATAGATTTATTATTTTTAAATAACTCTAATTGATTTATAGCAATATTATTTAATTCAATTAATCTATCTCTTTGACTAATACCTTTAGATATTAAATTAGCATTAATGTTTTCTAAATTACTTAATATAATTAAGTGAATCATATCTGTATAGTCTCTTATATTACCTTCATCTTTTAAATCAGGATGTTTATCTCTCCATTCTTTAGCTGTCATTCCAAATAAAGCCACATTTAATACATCTGCTTCATCCGCATATGTAATTCTTATTTGATCTTCACTTACTTTTGGAATAATATAGTTTTTAATAGCCTCAGTATGAACTAGATAATTAGCTTTAGATAATAATCTACTGGCATTCCATTCAATTTTGTTTTGATAGTATTCATTTTTCTTTAATCTTTCAAATTCAGTAATTAAATAAAGTTTAAATTCAGGTGATAACCAAGATGCAAATTCAAATGCAATATCAGGATGAGCATATGTTCCTTTACTATACTTTCCTGCACTCGGTACAATACCTATTGAGTTAAATTCTTTTTTCCATTTTGTTGGATTCATTAAAAATCTATTTCTTCCTACTACATTATTTTTAATTAGGTGGTATTCCACCGAATTAAAATTTGGATTATTGAATTCTTCCCATAAAGAATAAAAATCAAATGAATCTTTATTAGACATCCATTGTTTAATTAAATCAGAAGGTTCTTCACTATTAATATATCTAGCTAAGTCTGTTAAAGATATATAATCAACATTACCTACTCTCATTATTCCTATTTTGTGATTCTTAACAAAGATATCAGTAGTTACTAAATTATTAGACATAATTATTCCTCCTTTCTATTTATTTTCCAAATATTTATTATCTAATTGTTTTAACTCTTCGATAGATTTATTATTTTTAAATAACTCTAATTGATTTATAGCTATGTTATTTAATTCAATTAATCTATCTCTTTGATTAATACCTTTAGATATTAAATTAGCATTAATGTTTTCTAAATTGCTTAATATAATT
>CACZPQ010000061.1 GCA_902783185.1 uncultured Erysipelotrichaceae bacterium | reverse complement strand
TACCTCCTTACAAGAGATATATTGTATAACATTATTGGTAACATTTTAACTAATGAAAAAAGGTAACATTTCTAAAAAGGATTAACAATTTAATAAAAAATACTTGCATAAATAAGTATAATGTAATATACTTTAGTAGTGAGTTTATTCTCGGTTTAAACCAAACCTTTCGGATTTTTACTGAAGAATAAATGATTTATATTTAAAGGAAAGGAGAGATTTATCATGGCTATATCAAAAGATACAAAAGCTAAATTAGTTAAAGAATTTGGTAAGGATAAGGGACCTGGTGCAACTGAAGCACAAATTGCTATTCTTACTTATGAAATAAATGATTTAACTGAACATTTAAAAGTACATATTCATGATTATCATTCAAAAAGAGGGTTATTAATGAAGGTTGGTAAAAGAAAAAGTTTACTAGCTTACCTTAAAGATAATGATGTAAAAAGTTACAGGGAAACAATAAAAAAATTAAATATCAGAAAATAAGGGCGCTTAAGGATTTTTGTGTCCTTTTTTATATAAAATAGGGAAGGAAGTATATTATGGCAAAGAAAATATTCAAATTAGATTTTGATGGAAAAGAAATTATTGTAGAAGCAGGAGAATATGCTAAACAAGCAAATGGTGCTGTTTTAGTTAGATATAATGATACAGCAGTTATTACAGCATCTGTTATGGGTAAAACTCCAATAACTCAAGATTTCTTTCCTTTAACAGTAGTATATCAAGAAAGATTATATGCTGCAGGTAAAATACCTGGTGGATTTATTAAAAGAGAGGGAAGACCAACTGATCAAGCTACACTTTCAGCTCGTTTAATAGATAGACCAATTAGACCAATGTTTAGTGAAGGGTTTAGAAATGAAGTTCAAGTAATTAATACAATTCTTTCTGTAGATCCAGATTGTTCTCCAGAAATGACTGCAATGCTTGGTTCTTCACTTGCACTTGGAATATCAGATATTCCTTTTGATGGACCAATTGCTGGTGTAGTTGTTGGAAAAATTGGAAAGAAATTTATAGTTAATCCAGATAGTAAACAAATGGAAGAAACTGAATTAACTGTAACTGTTGCAGGTACTAAGGATGGTATTTGCATGGTTGAAGCAGGATCTAAACAAGTTTCTGAAAAAGACATGTTAGATGCAATTATGTTTGGACATGAACAAATTAAAAAGTTATGTAAATTCCAAGATGAAATTATTAAAGAAATTGGAAAAGAAAAAGTAGAAGTTGAACTTGCTAAAATTGATGAAAAGGTTGAAAAAGAAGTAAGAGAATATGCAACTGATAAAATGCTAGATGCATTTAAAGTAAAAGGAAAACTTGCTCAATATGAAGCAATTAATAATGTTAAATTAGATACTATAGAACATTTTTCTTCTCTTTTTGGAGATAGTGAAGAAGATGAAGCTAAATTAAATGATGTTAAGAAACTAGTTGATTTACTTGAAGGGGAAACTGTTAGATATTTAATTACAGAAAAGAAAATTAGACCTGATGGTAGAAAAACTGATGAGATTAGACCACTAAAGGCTGAAATTGATGTTTTAGCTAGAACTCATGGTTCTGCTGTATTTACAAGAGGTGAAACACAAGTTCTTGCAACTACAACTTTAGGACCACTATCTGATCACCAAATATTAGATGGTCTTGGCCTAGAAGCAGAAAAGAGATTTATGTTACATTATAATTTCCCTAACTTCTGTGTAGGAGAAACTGGTAGATATGGTTCTCCTGGAAGAAGAGAAATTGGACATGGTGCACTTGGAGAAAGAGCATTACTACAAGTTATGCCAACTGAAGAAGAATTCCCATATACAGTAAGAGTTGTTTCTGAAGTATTAGAATCAAATGGTTCATCTTCACAAGCTACAATTTGTTCTGGATGCCTTTCATTAATGGCTGCTGGTGTACCAATTAAAGCTACTGTTGCTGGTATTGCAATGGGATTAATTGAAAGTAAAGATGGAAAACATCATACAATTTTAACTGATATTCAAGGACTTGAAGATCATATGGGTGATATGGACTTTAAAGTTGCTGGTACAAGAAAAGGTATTACAGCACTTCAAATGGATATCAAAATCAAAAAGGTTACAGAAAAAATATTAAAAGAAGCACTTGCTCAAGCTAAAAAAGCAAGAATGGAAATATTGGATTTAATGGAATCTACAATTCCTGAACCTAGAAAGAACTTATCTAAATATGCACCTAAGATTGAAACATTTAAAATTAATCCAGAAAAGATTAAAGATGTTATTGGTCGTGGTGGAGAAATGATTACTAAGATTATCTTAGAAGCTTCTCCAGAAGGAGTTAAATCTGTTGATGATAAGGATGCTGTTAAAGTTGATTTAGAAGATGATGGTAGAGTAATTATTTATCATCAAGATGTTGCTGTAATTGAAAAAACTAAAGAAATGATTGAAGCAGTAATTAGAGAAGTAGAACCAGGAACTATTTATACTGGTAAAGTTGTTAAGTTAGAATCATTTGGATGTTTTGTTGAATTATGGCCTGGATGTGAAGGTATGTGTCATGTTTCACAACTTGATAATAAGCGTGTTGAAAATCCATCAGACTTATTTAAAGTTGGAGATGAGATAATTGTTAAAGCATTAGGCTATGATAATCGTGGAAGATTAAACTTATCTAGAAAAGATGCTCTTCCAAAACCTAAGAAAAGCGAAGAAAAATAGTCATTGATTTGACTATTTTTTTATTGTATAATAAAGACTTTGAAAAGGAGAAATACTATGAAACTAGATAATTTTTACAAATTAGAATTAGGCATTGATAAAGTGCCAACATTCTTTAATGCATTTGCTAGTATTCCGAGTTTTACAAGATTAAAGGATATTGATTATTTCTGTGGAATGAAATATGCTTCACCTAATTTAAAGATATATAGATTTAAAGAAAGCATATCTAGATATGATCATAGTATTACTACGGCATTATTAACATGGAAACTAACTAATGACGTTACCCAAACAATTGCAGCACTTTATCATGATATTGCAACACCTTGTTTCTCTCATGTTATAGATTATATGAATAAGGATTATGTTGATCAAGAAAGTACTGAAGAATATACTGCTAAAATAATTAATGATGATGAAAAACTACGTCATTTATTATATTATTATAAAATTAATATTAATGATATTATCAATTTTAAGCAATATTCTATTGTAGACAATAAAAGACCTAAACTTTGTGCTGATAGATTAGATGGTATTATATCAACAGGAATAGCATGGACACAAAATATAAATGAAAATGACATTAAAAATATAGTTAATGATGTATCATTATTTATAAATGAAGATAATGAATACGAAATAGGATTTAAAAATGAAGAAATTGCTAAATTAGCATATGATACATCAGTATTAATAAATGAATATACGCATACTAATGAAGATACTTATATGATGGAGTTATTAGCTAATATTACTAAATATGCTATTAAAAAAGAAATAATAAAATATGAGGATTTATATTATTTAACTGAAGATCAATTATTTGATAAAATAAAGAGTAGTAATGATGAAACATTATTAGCATTAATAAATAAATTTCAAACAATTAAGCAAGAAGATATAATAATTAATGAAACACCTGAAATAAAAGATATGAATTTAAATCCATTAGTAAAAACAAAAAGATTAAATAATTAATATTTAATCTTTTTTAATTAGTAATTATAAATTCTTTCAAATATATCTTTGTATTTATTTTTAATTGCATTATTCTTTATACTCTTTGAAATATTATTTCCAATAGATAAATAATCATCTTCAGATAAATTCTCAACATTAATATAATTATTATTTAAATTAATATTTGCATTATTACTTATTCTGTAATCATAATTTATTGATGTAGTAATATTTTTGTTAATATAACTATATTTTATATTACCACTTTTATCATTTTTCTTATCGTATTTACTATAATGAATATTACCATGAATATTTGAATCATATAATTCATAATTAATATCTATGGTATTATCATTAAATTCATTAAATACTAAATGTAAATAATCTTGATTATTTTTCTTTATAATCGAATTATAAGTATTACCATTTTTATCAATATATACATTATAATCTTTATAATTTACTAATACTAAATATGTTTGTCTAGTACAATTATCACATGGATTATCTTTTTTACTATCATGATTGAAATAATAGAAGGTTTGATTATTATCAATTTTTATTTCAAATCCAACAATATTTGCCATAAATCCATAAGTATAAAATCTAAAACTAATATTTTCAAAATTATTTGTTAAGTTTTTCTTTTGCAATTCATCTAACATATTTAATATTTTTTCATTATCTACATTAAATGATTTAGATAAATTATCAATTAAATAATTAGTATTTTTAATATTATCAATAATGCTTGATACCATATTAGAGTATTCCTCATTCGTTAATGATAATTCAACATATTCATATTTATCATTATTAATATTTACTTCACCTTTAGATAGTTTATTTCTATCAATATTAGAATTAATTGTATTCTTTATAGATTTAGCACTATCATTTAACTTGTTATAATTTATATTTGCATAATTAATTATGCTTGGTTCAAATTCTAAAACATTTTTCTTTAATAATATAGTTTTGTCATAATTATTACCTAGATTTAAATAATAATTATTGTTTATATAATAATAATTAAATGAAGTAAGAGTATTATTATTTTCTTTAATGTTAACTAATAGTTTATATTTATTATCAGATCTATTAATTCCCATTATTACGTCATATAAATAATTATTTAAATCATCATTGTTTTTATCATTTGTGTTAATGCTTAATACACCATCGATTTCAATATTATCTTTTAATAAATCAATATTACTTATTCTAACAATATTATTAGCTAACTTTTCATAAATAGTATTGATACCAGATGTAAATATAGCTTTTTGATCCCTTATAACAAATTTATATATTATAAATAAACATGATAGTAGTATTAAAATTGTAATTAATAGTTTTATAAAGAAATGTGATTTTTCATTCTCTAAAATATCATAATATTCATCTTTTCTTTCACTACTTAAATCTACCTTAACAATATCAAGTTCATCATCTTTAATATTATTAATTTCTTCTTTTTTTACTTGTTTAGTATTATTATTCTTTATCTCTTTTTTTACAGTACTAGTTTTTGTTTTTGTTGAATTCTTTACATTTGATTCTTTCTTTGTTTCTTTCTTGATTGGTACTGGTTTATTTTTAACCTTAGTTTTTGCTTCTTCCTTTACAGGTACTAGCTTATTTTCTATACTTGTTTTTGTTGCTTTTTTTGTACTTTTCGTACTATTTGTTTTCACATTTGCCATATTTACTCTCCTTTACTATTAATATAATATCATAATTTTTAATAAATAAGAATAACTTTTAATAGGTGATATAATGAAAAAATTATTATTGTTTGTTCTTTCATTCTTTTCCATGACCACTATTGTGTTAGCAGAAAATTTTGCAAGTAATGCAAAATCAGCTATTTTAATGGAATTTACTACTGGAAAAATATTATATGAAAAGAATTCTAATGAAAGATTAGCTCCTGCATCAATGACAAAAGTTATGACTCTATTACTTACGATGGAAGCAATTGATGAAGGAAAATTATCCATGGATAGCTCTATTACAATATCTGATAATGCAGCAAGTATGGGTGGTTCTCAAATGTTTTTAGATGCTAATACATCAATTAAGTTGGAAGAATTAATTAAAGGTGTTTCTATAGTATCTGCAAATGATGCTGCAGTTGCTTTAGCTGAAGCTGTTGGTGGTAGTCAAGAAAACTTTGTAAAACTAATGAATGAAAAAGCAAAAGAATTAAATTTGGAAAATACAACTTTTTTAAATCCTCATGGTTTAGATACTGATGGACATTATACAACAGCTCATGATATGGCCATAATGGCAAGGGAACTAATAAAACATGTAAATATACTAAAGTATACCTCTACATATGAAGATTATTTTAATAAAAGTGATGGTTCTAGAACATGGCTTGTTAATACTAATAAATTAGTTAGATTTTATCCTGGAGTAGATGGTTTAAAAACAGGATTTACTGATAATGCTGGTTATTGTTTAACAGCAACAGCAATGAAAAATAATGTAAGATTTATAACTGTATTAATGGGTGAACCATCGAGTGATTTAAGAAGTAAAGAAACAACAGAATTATTAAATTATGCATTTAATACATATAAATTAAACACTATTATTGATAAAGAACAAGAATTAGGTCATATTTACATTGAAAAAGGAGATATAGATAAATCAACATTAGTTGTTAAAAATCCAATTACTGAAGTTGAAGAAATTTCAACTAATAAAAAAGAATATACTTATAATATTAAAACTAATAAAATAGTAGCTCCAGTAAAAAAAGGTGATGTAGTAGGTAGTGTAGAAATAAAAGATAGTGATGGACTAATAGTTAGGGAAGAAGAATTAACAATAAAAGAAGATGTAAAAAAAATTAACTTTATAAAACTATTTTTAAAGAATTTTAAAATATTAATAAATGGTAAATAGTTAGATAATTTCTTTTTGTTTCTTTTGTATAAAAATACTTGACAAAAGCATAATATATATAGTAAAATCTTATTGTTATTTAAAAAAGAAAGAAATTTGTATCCACAAATTCACCTGATTGCTAAATGAAGTGATAGGTCAAAAGCTAATAAATTATTAATATAATTAATTTAGGTTTTTAAGGTGGATACATATGTATCTATCTTTTTAAATTTATGTGGAGGTGTTTTTTATAGCAAACATGAAAAATGGCAATCTAATCAATGAAGAAATTGATGTGCCAGAATTAATGGTAATTGGTCCAAATGGAGAACAAATGGGAGTAAAAAAATTGCAAGATGCTCTTACTATTTCAAACTTTGCAGGTCTTGATTTAGTTTTAATGAGTGATCAAGGTAATGTTCCTGTTGCAAAAATTATGGATTACAATAAATACCGTTATGAAAAACAAAAGAAAATGAAAGAACAACAAAAGAAACAAAGAGAATCTAATAAAGATGTTAAAGAATATCAATTATCATTAACAATCGATATTGGAGATTTCAACACAAGAAAGAAAAATGCCTATGAGTATTTAGTAAAAGGTCATAAGATTAAAGCAACTATTAGATTTAAAGGAAGACAAATGGCTTATACTGAACAAGGTAAAGAAGTATTATTAAAGTTTGCTAATGAATTAAGTGAAGTAGCAGATATTGAAGAAAAACCAAATTTAAATGGTAGAACAATGTCTATGTTACTAGCACCTAAAAAGAATTAAGAAAGGAAGTAATAAATATGGCTAAAGGAGCTAAACAAAAAACACATAAAGCAAGTTCAAAAGTTTTAAAAGTTAAAAAGAATGGTACTATTACTTATAAGAAAGGTAATGGAAATCATAAAACAGCAAAAGATTCTTCTAAATCAGTAAGACAAAGAAGAAATAAAGGAATATTAAGTAAAGGAATGTCTGACAGAATTAAATCTGTTATTAGATAAGTGGGGTGTAAAAAATGACTAGAGTTAAAGGTGGAACTGTTTCAAAAGACAGAAGAAGAAAAGTATTAAAACAAGCTAAAGGTTATTTTGGTTCTAAACATAGACTTTATAAGTCAGCTCAAGAACAAGTAATGCATTCCTTAAGATATGCATATAGAGATAGAAGACAAAATAAGAGAAACTTTAGAAAATTATGGATTACTAGAATTAATGCTGCATGTAGAGAATTCGATATTAGTTATTCAAAATTTATTGCTGGGCTTTCAAAAGCTGGTATTGAAATTAATAGAAAAATGCTTGCTGAACTTGCTGTATCAGATATTAAAGGATTTGAAGCAATTGTTAAAATTGCAAAAGATGCTAATGATGGAAAAGTAGTTAAGAAAGAAACTAAAGCTGAAGCTAAGGTAGAAGATAAAGTAGTAGAAAAGAAAGAAACACCTGCAAAGAAAACTACAACAACTACTAAAAAGGCTACAACAACTAAAAAAGCAGCACCTGCAAAGAAGGCAACAACTGCTAAAAAAACTACAACAACAAAAACAACAACTAAAAAGAGTACAAAATAGTACTTTTTTTTAATTTAAAAATAAGATATAATGAGTATGAAAAGATAGTGGTTGTATGAAAAAGTTTATTAAATTTTTATTTGCCAGTGATAAAACATTTGCTAAAGGTTTATGTTTTCAAAAATTATTCTTTTTCTTTATCATTGGGTGTGTCTTTGGATGTATATGGGAAGAAACATTAGAGTTTTTTGTACAATATACATCTACTGGAACTTTTCATTTTGTAACAAGAAGAGGTCTTATTTATGGTGAATTATCACCAGTATATGGTTTTGGTGGTGCTTTAATTATATATTTACTTAAACGTCGTGAAAGAACTTGGTATAAGAATTTCTTATATGGTGCTCTAATAGGTGGTGCATTTGAATATTTTGCATCCTTCTTACAAGAAATATTAACTGGTGCAGTATCTTGGGATTACTCACATGAATTTATGAATATTAATGGTCGTACTACTATTCCTTTTATGTTAGTTTGGGGATTATTGGCATTAGTGTTTGTATATATTATTTATCCTTATATATCTTCATTAATTGAAAAAATACCATATAATTTGGGAATGATAATATTTTATGTTTTATTTGTTCTTATTGCAATTGATATATTTATTTCAGTTGGAGCTGTTGCAAGGCAGGTATTAAGAAGATATGGATATCATCCTTTTTCTCCACTTGGTGATTTCTTTGATCATTTTTACCCGGATGAAAGGATAGCACAAGTTTATAACAATGCGGTTTTAAAGTGACTTTATATTTATAAAGTTTCTTTTTTTTAATTGTTATGCTAAAATATTGGAGTTGGAAGTGATATAAATGGAAAAATTAATAGTAATTAGATATGCTGAACTATCAACTAAAAAAAGTAATATATCATTGTTTTTAAAACAATTAAAAACAAATGTATCATTTACACTTGATGAGTATAAACCAACTATATATTTTGATAAAGGTAGAATGTTTATTGAAACTTCATATATAAATGAATGTGTTGAAAAATTAAAGTACGTACCAGGTATTCAAGGTATATTAATTGCATATAAAATTAAAACAGATGTTGATGTTATTAAAGATACAACAATTGATTTATTAAAAGAAAAAGATTTTAAAACATTTAAAGTATCTACTAAAAGAAGTGATAAAAATTTTCCTATAAATAGTATGGATTTTTCTAAGAGTATGGGTGCTCATATATTAAAAAATATTGATAATATATCAGTAGATGTTAATAATCCAGAAATTGAAGTAAAGATTGAAATTAGAAAAGAAGATACATATATATATTTAGATGAGATTAAAGGATTAGGTGGTTATCCTGTTTCATCTAATGGAAAAGGGTTGTTATTATTATCTGGTGGTATTGATTCACCAGTTGCTGGTTACTTAGCTATAAAAAGAGGTATAAAATTAGAAGCACTTTACTTTGCTGCACCACCACACACTTCAAAACAAGCACAAGAAAAAGTGGAAGATTTGGCTAGAAAACTTGCTAAATATAATAATAATATAAATTTACATATAATTAATTTAACTGAAATAGAAGAAGCATTATATAAAGATGTTCCTAGAGATTATTTAATTACAATTTTAAGAAGAATGATGTATAGAATTGCTACTAAAATAGCTTATAAAAACAAATTAAAATGTTTAGTTAATGGTGAATCAGTTGGCCAAGTAGCTTCACAAACATTACAATCAATTAGTGTAATTAATGAAGTAACTAAAATACCTGTTATTAGACCAGTTGTTTGCTTTGACAAATTAGAAATAATAGATATTGCTAAAAAAATAGAAACATATGATATTTCAATTCTTCCATTTATTGATTGTTGTACTATCTTTGTACCAAAACATCCAGTTATTAATCCTGAAATTGAAAAAACTATTGAATATGAAAAATTAATAGATTATGAAAGTATGATAGATAGAGCATTACAAAGTGAAGAAATTATTAAAATTAAATGTGATAAAACTAATAAATTTAGTGATATATTATAAATAATTATTAAATAATTATCCATAATAATAATGGGTGATTATTATGGATAATACAAATAAAATTAAAGATTATATATATAAAGATAATAAAGATATGTTAAAAAATTTTTATGATGATGGTCTTGGATATAATTTTGATGATACTAAAAAAAGAGAAATAAAGAATAATTATTCAAGAGTATATAGATTTGTAAATAAAGATTTTGAAAGAAATAATAAAATTAGATAGATATTCTATCTTTTTTTTTGTATAATTATAAAGGAAGAGGTGAAAGTTATGAAAATATTAACAATTAATGCTGGTAGTTCATCAATGAAATTTTCTATATTTGAACTTCCAGAAGAAAAAGAATTAATTAATGGATATTTCCAAAGAATAGGATTAGATGGTAGTTTCTATGATGTAAAAATAAATGGAGAAAAGCTACATAGAGATATCGATTTACCTAATCATTTAGTTGCATTAGAATGCATCAAAAAAGAAATTATTGAACTAGGAGTAGTTAAATCATTAGATGAAATAGATGGTATTGGTCATCGTTTAGTTCATGGTGGTGAGACTTATAAAGAAAGTGTATTAATTGATGATGATGTATTAACAACTTGTGAAAAATATAAAAAATTAGCAAAATTACACATGCCTGCAATGTTATCTTGTATTGAAGCATCAAAGAGTGCATTCAAAGATACTCCAATGGTTGCAGTATTTGACACAGCATTCCATCAATCAATGGAACCAGTAAACTTTATGTATGCTATTCCATATTCTTGGTATGAAAACTATGGTGTAAGAAAATATGGTTTTCATGGAACATCACATAGATATATTAATTCAAGAATTAAAGAAATATTAGGAAAAGATAATTTAAAAGTTATATCTTGTCATATTGGATCTGGTGCATCACTTTGTGCAATTGATAATGATAAAGTAGTTGATACTACTATGGGATTTTCCCCAATGACTGGTGTTATGATGGGAACAAGACCTGGAGATGTTGATCCTTCAATTATTGAATATATGATGGATGAAGCTGGAATGACTATGGAAGAAGTAATGACTACTTTAAATAAACATAGTGGTTTAGAAGGTATTTGTGGTAAGAGTGATTCTAGAGATGTTGAAGATGGAATCAATGCTGGAGACGAAAAATGTAAATTAGCACAAGATATGTATACAAGAAGAGTAGCTAATTATATTGCACAATATAATAATTTATTAAATGGAGCAGATGTAATTGTTTTAACTGCTGGTTTAGGTGAAAATTCTAAACAAACAAGAATTGATATTTTAGAAAAAGTATCATCACTTGGAATTGAAATTGAT
This sequence comes from uncultured Erysipelotrichaceae bacterium, assembly GCA_902783185.1. Classification (GTDB taxonomy): domain Bacteria; phylum Bacillota_I; class Bacilli_A; order RF39; family UBA660; genus RUG12834. Next base: position 8,094 of record CACZPQ010000061.1, on the reverse strand, counting down.
AAGGAACTAAATGATTTTAGAGGTGAAGAAAGATGTATTACAACTGAAACTTCTAAAATACCAGTTTGGGTAGTTCCAACTAATGAAGAATTAATGATAGCTAAAGATACTTATAATTTAGTTAAATAATAGAAAGGGTGAAAATAATGGCGAACGCTATATATAAAAAGATATATAAAAAGATTAGATTATATGACGAAATAGTAATTGTTCGCCATATTGGACCTGATCCAGATGCAATTAGTTCACAACTTGCTTTAAGGGATTCAATAAAAGAAAGTTTTCCAAATAAGAAAGTATATGCAGTTGGTTCTGGAGTTCATAAGTTTAAATATATTGGAACACTTGATAAGGTAGATGAAACAAAACTTATTAATCCATTATTAATAGTTGTAGATTTACCTAATATTGCTAGAATAGATGGTGCTAATTATTCTTTATATAAAGATGTTATTAAAATAGATCATCATCCACTAGAAGATCATATGGGTGAAGTTGAAATAGTTGATACACATGCATCTTCAGCGGCAGAAATAATTGCTGAACTAATATTAAATACTAAACTAAAATTAGACAAATCAATTGCTGAAAAGTTATTTATTGGAATTGTATCAGATAGTAATAGATTCTTATTATCTACATCCAAGACATTAAGAATTGTTGCTGAATTAATTGAAAAAGGTCATATTAATATTAAAGATATATATCCTAAATTATATCAAAGACCATTATCTGAAGTTAAATTTCAAGCATATCTTGCACAAAACTTAACTGTTACAGAAAATGGATTTGCTTATATTAAAATAGGTACTAAAGAAATAGATGAATATCATGTTGATTCATCTACTGCAAGTAATATGATTAATGATTTTAATTATATTGATGGAATTTATGTATGGACATTTATTACATATGCTGAAAAGAATAATCAATATAAAATAAATATAAGAAGTAGAGGTCCTATAATTAATGAGATAGCTGCTAAATATAATGGTGGTGGTCATAAACTTGCAAGTGGAGTTAGAACTGATAGTGAACAAGATGTTAATAATCTATTAAAGGATTTAGATATAGCTTGTAAACTTTATAAAGAAAATATTAAGTAAAAAACTTGATATAAATTATAATAAATGATATATATAGTATTATTGAAAATGATAAAGATAATAAAGTATATAAATTATTAGAATTTATTGGTTCAAAAAAAGATATAGATGATCCTTGGTATACTAGAGATTTTGAAACAACATATAATGAAATATATCAAGGATGTATTGGATTATTAAAACATTTAAATTATAAATAAAAAACTTCCTATTTGGAAGTCTTTTATATTTTAAAGAATTTAGTTTTCTTAATAATTTTAGTAATTGCAACTGCTGATACAGCAATTAATGAAAGTATTAACATTACATTTGTAAAAGCACCAGTTGCTGGATTAGTTGGAACAGCTTTATTAAAATATATTTGACAAGATGAAGTAGATGTAAGATTGCTAAGTGTTAATGACCAATCTTCGGAATCAAAATTTGCTCCAGAATTAGCCTCAGGAAAAATATCTGTTTTAGTACCATTGATATAGATTGCATCTAATTTAACAATCATAATCCATTAATATCCATCTCTACATTTTATAATAATTATAAAAATCATATATAAGAGGTACAATATAATAAATGTCAATTTACATATTAGACTATTTTAAATTACTAAATACATTTTTTAAATCATCATTGATTACTAAGTTAGCATTTTGATCATATGAAGTAATATCCTTATTAATTATAATTAGATTGTTTCCATTATAATAGTTTATTAAACCAGCAGCGGGATAAACATTAAGGGAAGTTCCTGCAACAATTAATGTATCTGCCTCTCTTATACATCTAATTGTTTCTGATAGGGTATTGTAATCAAGTTCTTCTTCATATAAAACTACATCTGGTTTTATTGTTCCTCCACATTCACAAGTTGGTATTAAATCTTTTGAATTAAAAACATAATCTCCATCATAGTATTTATTACATTTAGTGCAATAATTTCTATTAATATTACCATGTAATTCTAAAACCTTTTTTGAACCTGCAAGTGTATGTAAGTTGTCTATATTTTGAGTAACTATGGCTAATAGTTTTCCACTTTGTTCTAATTTAGTTAAATAATTATGTACAATATTTGGTTTTATTCCAGTTGTATTTAACATTTTTTTATAAAATTTATAAAATTCTTTTGTATTATTAATAAAAAAATGATGTGATAATATTTCTTCTGGAGGATAGGGATAGTTCATATTATATAAACCATCTTTACTTCTAAAGTCTTTTAAACCACTAGCTACTGATACCCCAGCACCACCAAAGAATACAATTTTTTTACTATTATTTATAATATTTTGTAATTCTTTTATTTTATCCATTGATTAAACACCTCATTTAAATTATACTACAATTATGTTATAATTTTAAAGAAGTGATTTTATGAAAGAAGAAGAAATATTAAAAAATAAATCATTAGTTGATAAGTATTTAAACAAAAAGAAATATTTATGTTTGTTTGATGCTTACTTTTATAATATTGATGATTTATCTATTTATATAAGATTAGATTATAATAATAAAAACGCTACTTATCATATTAATTGGGTTAACTTGTCTTCAATGGATGATAAAAATGTTGAATTTTGGATAAATTCTACATTATTATTTCCATCCATGGTTGATAAAATAAAAAATATTATTGCAAAAAATGGTATGGTTGAGAATTATCAAGATAATGATGGTATTAATTCTAAAGTAATAATTAATTCTTACTTGAAAGAATATGAATATAATATTAAGACTTTTAAATTTAATAGATATATACCTAACTGTTGGCAGTTTCTAGCAGACTTACTATTTATTGTTTTTGAAAATATGCCAAGATATATATATCCATTATTTCAAATAATTATTGAAAAGATTATAAAACCAGATACTAATTGTGTTTTTAATTTTGATTTTAATAATGACAACTTTGATGATTTGTTTGATAAAGAAACAATAAAAATTGGTAAAGAGTATTATAAAGATAGCAGAATAATTTTTTTAGAAAAAGAAACAGACTTTTATAAAAGTGTAGTATGTGGAAGTCAAAACTATTTAGTTTCTATACTTATTAAGGATAATACTAAAGAAGTACAAATGAGTTGTAATTGTCCTCATGATGGCTTTTGTAAACATATTTATGCAACACTACTTGCAATTAAGAATAAAGAAGAATATAGATATTTTAAAATAGCACATGTAGATGATGATAAAGATTTAATTGATAATTTAAAAAACTTTAATTATTTATTATGTGTAGGAATAGTAGATGATTATTTTGTTGTAATTGATAACTTTGATTTTGTTTATGTTCCAATTTTAAAAGATGGAAAATTAAATTTTAAAATAATTGAAGATGATGATAAGAAAACATTAGAAAAACAGCTTAATAAATATTTGAAGAAGCATCAAAAGTAGGTGGTATAAATGAAAAAAATAGAATTGTTAGCACCAGCTGGTAATATTGATAGTTTAAAAGCAGCAGTACAAGCAGGGTGTGATGCTGTATATTTAGGCGGAAAATCATTTGGTGCAAGAGCTTTTTCAAAAAATTTTAGTGATAATGAATTAGTTGAAGCAATAAATTATGCTCATTTATATGGTGTTAAGGTGTATGTTACTTGTAATACACTTGTTTTTGATGAAGAAGTACCTTCGTTTTTAAAATATGTAGAGTTTTTACATAAGAATAATGTAGATGCAATTCTTATTCAAGATTTAGGAATGTTAGATTTAGTTAGAAAGACATATCCTAATTTAGAGATACATTCATCAACACAAATGCATATCCATAATTTAGATGGAACTAAATTAATGGAATCATTAGGTGTTAAAAGAGTAGTTCTTGCTCGTGAAACATCTTTTAAAGAAATAAAAAATATTAAGAATAATTCAAATGTTGAATTAGAGGTATTTGTTCATGGAGCATTATGTGTATCTTATTCAGGTCGTTGCTTAATGAGTTATTTTAATGGTGGAAGATCAGGTAATCGAGGAGAATGTGCTGGTTCTTGTCGTTTAAAATATGATGTAATTGATGATGGAAAAATATTAAATGAGGATAAATATCCATTATCATTAAAAGATTTAAATTCATTAGAAAGAGTTGGAGAACTAATTGACATTGGAGTTTCAAGTTTAAAAATAGAAGGTAGAATGAAATCTCCTGCTTATGTATATTTAGTTGTATCACTATATCGTAAAGCTATTGATTCTTATTATAATGAAGGTAAAGTGAAAATAGATAAACAATTATTACATGATTTAAAAGTAATATTTAATAGGGAATATACAAGAGGTTTTTTATTTAATGAAAATAATAATGATATTGTTAATGCAAAAAACTCTAATCATCAAGGTGTTTTAGTTGGTAATGTTATAAAATCTAAAAATAATAATGTATTTGTTAAACTTGAAGATAGTGTAGAAATAGGTGATGCTCTAAGATTAGTTTCAAAAACAGAAGATGCAATTATTTTAAATAATTTTTATATTAATAAAAAGTTAGTAAAAAAAGCAAATAAGGGTGATATTATTAGTTTTAATACGCATAGTAATATAGATGTTAATTCATTAGTATTAAAAACATCATCTAAGTCTATTATAGATAATATTAATTATATTATTGATACAAAGCCAAGAAAAGTACCACTTACTGTAACTATTAATGCTCATGTAAATGATAAATTAACTATATCGGCAACTGATGGAAAAAATAGTGTTAAATTAAGTAGTATTGTACTTGATAAATCTATTAATAGACCAACTACTCAAGAAGAACTTGAAGAAAAAATTAATAAATTAAATGATACTATTTATAAAATAAATTCATTAAAAATAAATATTGATGAAAATGTTTTTGTTCCATTAAAAGTATTTAATGATTTACGAAGAGAAGTAATAGAAAATCTTAATAGTAAAAGATTATATAATATAGAATTTAAAAAGCAAGAATATAGTATTGACGTACCTAATTTTGGGATTGAAAAAAATACTAATATATTAGTTAATAATTTAGATAATATTGATATAAATAAATATAAATATATATATTCAGCTAATAAATTAAATAATACTATTTTAAAATTACCAGGGGTAATTAATAATTATGATAATTATGATATTAATAATTATTATTTGATATCTGAAGTAGGTGCTTTAAATAAACTAAAAAATGTAGATAGTGATTTTTCACTAAATGTTGTTAATTCATATACTGTTGCTTTTTTACATTCACTAGGTGTTAGAAAGATAACTCTTTCTTATGAAATGGATTATGAAAAGACTAAGGTATTAATAAATAATTATATATTAAGGTATAAAAAACATCCTAACTTAGAGGTAATAATATCTTATTATCCTGAAGTAATGATTACTAAATTTGATTTAAATAAATATTATCAAAAGAATGGTTTAGTACTTAAAGGTAATAATTCATATATTACTAAATCTTATGATAATTATATGAGTATTTATTTAGATAAACTATTTGTTGATAACAATAATTACTTTGATATTGGAGTAAATAATGTTAGAATAAATAAAGATATTTAATTGGATTAATGGGGGATTGATAATATGCAAAAATACTATGATAATGATTTATTAGCAAATATCAAATATTTAATAGCTAATGGTTCTTATGATGTTGCTGAAGAAAAAATTGAAGAATATAAATTATTATATCCAAAAGATATTATAGTTAATAAACATTATGCATCTATTTTAATTAAAAAAGGATTATTTGAGGAAGCAGAACAAGTATGCATGGAAATAATCAATGGAAGTTTTCATAGTAAAAGATTAAAGAGTGATGTTTATTTAACTTTATCTGAGGCATTATATGGTCAAGAAAAATATAATGAAGCAATAGAGGCTTTAAAAAAGGCTTATACTTTAAAGGATAATAATACTCAAACAATTCAAATACGATTAGCAAATCTATATATGCTAACAAATAATAAGGAAGCCGCTAAAAAAATATTGGATGATGAAAGAAATAATACAAATGTTTTTAATAAAAATGTTGAATTACATAAAGCATTAGTTTTTATTAAAGAATTAAAAAGTGATGAAGCTCTAGATATTTTATTAAGTATAAATGATTTGGATTTAAAAAGTAATATTGATGTACAAAGAAAAAATATGTATTTAGGGTATATATATAAACTTAAAAGTGATTATGAAAAATCGTTATATTATTATTCAAAAGCGTTATCAGTAAAGAATGATTATTATTGGACAGCATATCATAATATCGGGTATATAAAATATAAATTTGGAAATATAGATGAAGCTATTCATATTTTAGAGGAAACATTAAAATATAAAGAGGAAGATATTGTTTTAGAATGTTTAATAAAATGTTATTTATTAAAGGGATTTAATGATAAATCATATCAATTAGTAAATAAAATCAACAATGAATATACTAAAAAATTATATTTAGGAAGAATAGCAATAAATAAACAAGAGTATAATGAAGCAGAAAGTATATTATCAAATCTATATAATAATAAGAATTATTCTAAGTTTGTATATTATAGATATACATACTATTATTTAATAGTATCAAAATTCCGTTTAAAAAAATATAATGAAGCTCTTGAATTAATTAATAATGATGATAGAAAAATGATTACTACCGGTAAATTTGTTAGAGAACTATCTTTAATGAAGTATTATATAAATATAAAACTGGGTAATTATATAGAACCATCTAATTATAGTGAAAGACAAGTTTCTTATTACAGTGAAGAACTTGCTATTAATCATATTAAGAAGCATCATGATGAAGATTATAAAATATCAAAATTTAGTGATGATATAGATATTGAAAACTTATTATGTTATATTAAAAATAATATAACGGATGATAATAAAATTATATTTGGAATGTTAGATAAATATACAATAGATTTTCCTAAAGATATTGGTAATGATAATCTAAGAAATCTAAGAAATCTAAGATCTGTATCTATTATTTGCCTTCCTGATACTAAAGATATAATAACTATGTATCCGGATAAATATGAAAAACTAATTGATGAAAATGATATTAATAAGAATATTATTAATCATAAACCAAAAACAAAAAGATTATCTCAAATAGAAAAATTTAATAAAAAATATAATTTATAAAAGGAGTTTTTATGAGTGAATTAGAAAAAAAATATAGAACTTTATTTGGGGCTTACTTTGGTATTACTTTAATGGATGAATATCCATTAAAAGAATATATTCTTGATGATATAAAAAAATATATTGATTCATATATTTATACATTTCCATTAGAAAATTTTGATTATCAAGAATTTAAAAGTATTGTTGATAAAGAAGAAAGTGATATTGTTAAATTACAAGATGCTTTAAGAGTAGGAAATGAACTTAATTTTCCTATTGAATTAATTCACTTAATTAAGAAAAAAATAAGGGATATAAGAGATGAATATAGATGATATATTGTATAAATTATCGTTATCTAAATTTAGATCATCATTCCATTTAAATAAAAAAATGATTGATTATATAAATGATAAAGGCATGGAAAAGATTAAAGAACATGCATATGATTTTATTAATCAAAGATTAAAAGTAAAACCACTAAATGATGGAAAGCAAACACCAATGAAAGGACATCCAGTATTTATTGCAGAGCATGCTTGTGCCTGTTGCTGTAGGTCCTGTTTAGAAAAATGGCATCATATTAATCAAAATAAAGAATTAAGTAATGAAGAAATAGAGTATATTGTTAATTTACTTATGAAATGGATTAATAATGAATATAAAAAGTATTGACATAACAAATAAAAATATAATAAAATAATTTTTCAAGAGGAACGTAAAGGGTATGTGTATACATACTTTTTTTGTTCCTTTTTTTTAAGGAGGAAAATTTATGAAAAATAATTACTATGATCAAATTAAAGATATACTCACTTATAATGAAGTATATAAAAAAGTTAAGGATTACTCTAAGAATAGAAATGATTTAGAGTCTTATTTGTCTGTT
>CACZPQ010000060.1 GCA_902783185.1 uncultured Erysipelotrichaceae bacterium | reverse complement strand
GAAAGGCACGACACTTTAATTTGCCCACTTTTTCGGTGTGCATGTTCACTTATAATACATATTAAAATACTTGTCAAATTGCCATTTTTTAATATTGGGCATTAAAATTATGTCCAATTTTTAAAATCTTCTTAAGCCAATTTTTAATATTGGTTTATTTTTACATATCCAATTTATAAAATTAGTAAAAATTAAATAAATTAACAATTTCTTGTTAATTTATTTAAATATAAATTTTATTTATTTTCGTTTATAAAATATTTTTGTACTGTATTTGATAATACTTTAACCATTTTCTTATCATAATTAAATCTTTGACTTGATTTTTCAATACCATCAAATACATTACCATCATTTTGTCTTTCTGAGGATGCCTTCCAATCGCATATCATTTCAGTTAAATCCATTATACTCATTCCATATATTCCATTTCCAAAATGTTCTGGATGATGTCTATTATATCTATAATGATGAGCTAGTGCATTTCTTAATATATATAAGTTTTGTTGATATTCTAAACTACCATAAGTCAATTCCTTTAATTTTGGTGTACATTTATCAAATTCTTGTTTTTCTGGGTATTCTAATTTAGTTTTATCATGATTTGCTTTTCTATCTAATAATTCATTTATATATTTCTTATATAACATTTCTTGAGTTACAAACATATCTTCATCATCATATAAATATGCATAAGAATTATTATATATACTATTTAATAATTTATTAGAAAATGGTAATTCTTCACCATACAAAAGAAGATATAATAAATCTACTACAGTTATATCATTAATATTATCGTTTAATTCTACTTTTTTATAGTTTCTTATTTCATCTATAATAATATCTAAATATTTTCCTACTTTAATTATATGTTCTAATGTATCTTTAGAACTATCATATATTTTTTTCATAACCCTTCCTCTTTGAAATAATATTTTATACTTAATTATATGAAATATCAATATATTTTTTCAATATGTTTTAATAATACCTTATAATCTCTTAATTTTTCCTCTGATAAACCATAATTATTAATCAAATGATTAAAATCATAATAGGCCGAATCTAACATAAAATTAGTAATATTTTCTACTGCCATATCCTTGTCTATTTTATATTGGTCATAAAAATGGTACAAAAAATATAAACCATATGAATATATTTTTACATCGTTATAAAGCACAACTTCATCATAATTTGTAAAATCTATATCATCTGGTTCTAATAAAGTATAAAAGGCATATAATTGTTCAATTAAATCTGAATATAATGATTTTTTATAATTAATAATATCTCTTTTATTAAAATTAATTGATGTTAAATAATCTAACATTAAATATTCGATAAAGAAAGAATATACCTCATTAACTCCATTAATATACTTATTGGAACTTTCATCCTCAGATATATATTTTTGATAATCAGATAAGTATACATGTATCATTTCATGAGCTAATACTGTAATGTTTTTAATATCATTGGATTTTTTTATGAATAAGTAAGGATCTAATAATTCATCAGACATAATACTTAATCCAAATTGATCATTAATATTTTTAAGCACATAAAATTTACCATTAATAATAAAGTTTTCATAAAAATCATAAATATCTTTATTATAGTTTTTAAAGAAATTAGCAACTATTTTAATTGCTTCATCCAAATTAACTTTGGCTTTATATCTAGGATCAACTATTTTAAAACCATATTCATCATTTATTTTTTCACCAATACTTGTTAATGATTCATTTAAATCCTTATAATTATGATAATTATCTATAAATGCTTTGGAAGCACTATCTTCGTTATCTTCATAATTATTTATATAATTCTTTATAGTTTTAGATAGTTTTAATCTAATATGTTGATCTTCGGCAATATTAAGTATCAACTCTAAATTTGGAGCAATATAATAATCATTATTATATCCTTCATCAATTTTCTTACTAATTAAATCTAAATCTTTTTGTAAATCTTCTTTTAACTTGTTCATATTATAACCTCATCAAATGTTTATCCATATGTCTTGTTAACTTTTGAGAATTAATTATATCATTACTATTTAAACCATAATTATTTAACAAGTAATACTTATCATATGTTTTATAATCAACCATAAATTTCTTTAAATTATTTAAAGTGCCATTAGGATCTTTTAAATAGTTATCATAAAAATGATAAGATAATACTCTACCAAATGAATATGTTTCATTATATAAATAATCAGAGTATTCATCAAATCCATCTAATAACATATTCTTATATGTTTCTAATAAAAATATTAATTCCTTATCAAATAAACCTCTTAATTTATATACTTCTTTTTTATCATAGCCTATTTTATCCAAATAATCTAAAGCAACATGTTCTATAAAGAATGAAGGTGCTTCAAACAAACCATTTATAGTTATATTATCTTGTTCTTTAATAGAACAATTCTTAATTAGTTTAAAATTATATGAATGCATAGTTTCATGTAATATTGCTAAATAATCAGTAATAAAAAGATTTGGAATTATTATAGTATAAGAATCTACAAGATAATTGTTTCTTAATGCCCATCCTTCGTAATTATCAACTTGATCTAATAATACAAATCTAGGACTATTAATTAGTTCTAAATAATACTTATATATATCATTATCAAAAGTCTTTAAAAAACTACTAACTAATTCAAAAGACTTTTTAAATGGAGTATATCTAAGGGATATACTATTTCCTTCATCGACATATCTATTACTTAATTTATCACTCATTTTAGCTAGTTTTAAATTATAATCATAGTTAATATTAATATTATAATTAACTTCTTTATAAAAGTCAGTTTTCTTATTATTATTATCATTTTTAAAATACTCAAACCAATATTCTTTTGGATATTCTATATTTAATTTTTTTAATACTATTAACTCATTTAAATAATATAATTTAGCTACTAAATCACTATATATATTCATACTAGTACATCTTTTTAATTCACTTATAATCTTATTAATATCGTGTTGAACAACACGTTCTAAATCATTCATAAAACCCCCACTAACTAATTAAACATTAAATCTAAATAGTACAATGTCTCCATCTTGCATCAAATAATCTTTTCCCTCTAGTCTTAGTTTTCCTGCTTCTTTAACCTTTGTTTCACTTCCTAGATTTCTTAAATCTTCAAAGGAAGTAACCTCTGCTTTAATGAATCCTCTTTGAAAGTCAGTATGTATTATACCTGCACATTCTGGTGCTTTCATCCCATTTTTAAATGTCCATGCTCTTACCTCATCTTTACCTACAGTAAAGAATGTTTTTAGACCTAATAATTCATAAGTAGCATAAATTAGTTTATCTAAACCACTATTAGTTATACCCATGTCCTGCAAAAATACTTTTTTATCATCATCATTTAATTCAGCTAATTCAGATTCCATTTGACAAGACATTATAACTGTTTGTGAATTTTCTTTTTCTGCATATTCTTTAACCTTATCAGAATATTCATTGTGACCAACCACTACATCATCTTCAGAAACATTAGCAACATATATAATTGGTTTTAATGTTATAAAATTAAAATTCTTTAATATTAATAATTCTTCTTCAGTAAAATCTACTCTTCTTAAAGGAATGTTATTATTTAAACTATCAACACATTTTTTTATTGCATTATACTCATTTACTACATCTTTTTCTTTTGTGGTTTCTGCCTTTTTAGCAATCTTATTAAGTCTTGCTTCAGCAATTTCCATATCAGAAAAAATAAGTTCTAAATCTATTATTTCTATGTCTCTAATTGGATCAGTTGAACCTTCAACATGAATTACATCACTATTATCAAAACATCTTACGACTTCAACTATAGCATCAGTTTCTCTAATATGAGATAAGAATTTATTACCCAATCCTTCACCTTTAGATGCACCTTTAACAAGACCTGCAATATCAGTAAATTCATATGTTGTTGGTATCATTCTTTCAGGTAAATATAAATCTTGCAAAAACTCTAATCTAGTATCTGGAACTGTTACTACACCTACATTAGGATCTATAGTTGCAAATGGATAGTTAGCAGCCAAGATATTTTTTTTAGTTATAGCATTAAAAAGAGTTGATTTACCAACGTTTGGTAACCCTACTATTCCTGCTTTTAAAGCCATAATATCACATCCCTTAAACTGTATCTTATTATAAATAATATTTTATATTTTATCAATAGAAAAGTAAGACTTACGCCTTACTAACTTGAAATAATTCAACTTCAACTGGTGTTTCTTGACCAAATAAATCAATTAATACATTTAATCTATTATTTTCTTTATCAATTGAATCAATTTTACCAGTCATACCCTTAAATGGACCATCAATAACATTAACAGCATCTCCAACCTTAAGATCAGAATCACTATCAAGTCTAGACATACCCATAGTTGCTAATACTTTATCTATTTCTTGTGGTGGAAGTGGTGTTGGTTTTGCTTTATGTCCATAAGAACCAATAAATCCTGTTACACCTGGTGTATTTCTTATGATATACCATGCTTCATCGGTCATTATCATTTCAACTAATATATAACCTGGAAACATTTTTTTAACTTTTTCTTTTTTTACACCATCTTTGATTTCAACTTCAGTAGTTTCAGGAATAATAACTCTAAATATGTTATCTTGCATTCCCATTGATTCTACTTTAGCTTCTAATTTTTCTTTAACCTTTTGTTCATGACCTGAATAAGTGTTAACTACATACCATGCTTTTTCCATATTAAATAAACAACCCCTTTACAAATGATGCTAATAAATTTATTAGTACAAAAAATACCATAAAGAATATTATCATTCCTAAAGTAATTATAGAGAATTTTAATACTTGTTTTCCTGTTGGCCAGGCAACTTTCTTCATTTCTTCTCTAGTACCTTTTAGAAATGTTTCTTTCTTTTGTTTCTTTTGTTTTTCTTTCTTTTTCATTTTACACCTCAATTTTTTTGTAAATTAAAAAACACTTCCGTGTTTCTCTAAATAAATAATATAATAAAAATTATAAAAATGCAAGAAAAAATAAAAAAAGATATAAATATTTTATATTATTTATATCTTTTTAAAGAAATTATACTTTTTAGATAATAGATATAATCCAACACCAAGTATTGATAAACCAAATATAGTTATAATTGGCATAAACGAACCAGTAGCTGGATTTTCTAACTTTTTAGCAAATTCTACCACAATATCTTTATCTTCACGAACATTTATAAAGTTATTTAAAGTATATTCCGTTAATTGTTCACCAATTTCTACAGTTTCTCCGTTTATCATTACTCTTGCAATGACATATCCATTATTGGCTTTAATTTTAATCTTATCCTTTGTAGAATCAGTGCCCTCATCTACTTCTTCATCACCTGTAATAGTTCCATCACTACCACTAACCTTAGTTGTTATTTTATGTCTTCTCTTCTTATATTTAAAATATAATTCTTTAATTTCTTCCTCATAATCATATTCATCTTCTTCAGGTGATTCAACTAAATCAAAAGTATCAATATCTAAAGCTTCTGGAATAAATTTATTTAAGAATACAAAGTCCTCAGATTCTAATGGTTCATTTAATACTTCTTCAGTATCTATATTAATATAATTTACTATTATTTTACCTTTAACTGCTATATTTATTGTATATGATGTATTCTTTTCTATACTCTTATTATCAAGTACTGTTTTTCCAATAACACTATTTGTAAATGCTCTATCTGTTTTTGTTATATCTTTATAAACAAATTTTGTAGTGTAGGTATAATTCTTTTCTTCACTTTCAATGTTTGTTTTATCAAAAGTTTCTGTCCAAGTAATTGTTTTATTTGTTGGATCGTATACTCCACCATTTAAGTCATATTCTTTTTCTGTATCAATTTCGTATGGAAGTGTATCTACAATAGTTGTTGTTACATTACCCACATAATCACTTACTTCAGTTTTATAATTAATTGTATATTCTATTTCATCATTAAATGCAGAAATAGTTTCAGTTCCACTCTTTTCAATAGAAGCACTTAATGTTGGATCTTTTCTTGCGTAATAGTAAGTTACTACAGTTTCTTCTTGATTTATAACACCACTTGAATTTGTTGGCGTTGTTATATCATAATCAGCAGGAACATCCGCTGGATTTGTATTATAGCCAACTCCACCATCATAATACGAAACCACATCTGGAGAAATGCTTTCTGTTGTACCAATATAATAATGATGTACAGTTAATTTAAATTTTTCTGTTATATTAGTACTCTTTGTTTTTTCCTTAGAATTAGTTTTATTTAGTGCACTTACAGTTCCTGTTACTTTATTTGTAATACTTCTTATAGGTACAGGTATATTCTTATAAGAAAAACTAATATTAAATGTATATGTATTACTTGTTTGACTAATTGATGTTGTAGTTAATGTTTTAGTCCATGTAATAGTTTTATTAGCTGCATTATATGTTCCACCATCTAAGTTATAAGTTTTTGATGTATCTATTTCATATGGCAGTGTATCAACAATAGTAACTGTTGCATCACCAATAAAATCTCTAACAGAGGCCGTATATGAAACTTGATAACTAACCTGTTTTCCTCTTGCATCTATTGTATCAGTACCAGTTTTATTAATTGACGATGAAAGTATAGGATCTTTTTTTACATAATAATATATTACTTCAGTATATGTCTTAGATATTACACCAGATTTTGGATCTCCAGCATTAGAGTCAAATCTATAATCCTTTGGTATATCTGTTGATATTGATGTTGTGTATTCATCACCACCATAAACATTATGTGTTTCTTCAGGTACTAAGTTAGTTGTAGTATCTTTAATTAAATGTCTTACCTTTAATATTGTTGGAATTGATACACTTACTTTATTTGAACTAATACCAACAACATTTGGTATAACATTATTATTATAATCAAGTGCATTCCACTCAACCCAAGATCCATTATAAACAACAGTTTTATCATCTTCAACACTAGCAGGTGCTTTCATTTTAACTTCAACATAAGTTAAACTTTCAGTAGGAATAATTGCTTTAGTTGTACCATTACTCTTATAGAATTCAAAAGCAAGTGATTTAACTTTTGTTTTATCTGTTGAACCTTCAGTATATGTTTTCCATGAAGAATCAGAGTTTAAAGACCCAGGAGTTTCACTTTCACTATAATAAACTTTTACTTTATATCCTTGATTTTGGGCATAAGTTGTATCAACTCCCATAAATGTACCTTTAAATGTATTTAATTCATCACCACTAGCTTTGACAAACTCTCCATTTTCTTTAACATAATTTTCTAAACTATCATAAATAACAACATTAGTAATCTTATTAGTAGCAGTTCTAACTCTTAATTTATACTTATATTCTTCGTTATAAGTAACTCTTGTATTTTCACTGTTATATTGATCGTCTTCAGATCTTACAAAATTAATAAAATCTTGATTAGATTCACCAGTAAATAATACATTAATATATGAATTTCTACCAGTAATATACTCACTACTATTTCCATTGGAATCTATATCTAGTTCATCTCTAACTGCGTAAGAAAAATCAGTGTTAGTTGGAACTGTTACCCCGATTGGTTTAAGATAATGTGGAATATCAAATCTTGTTTGATTATATTCAGCAATATTTTCTTTATCATAGTAAAAATAAAAGTTAAAATGTTCGGGTAAATAGTAAGAATAATTCCAACTACCAGGAAACATATATGGATGATAGTAATGAAAATCAGTAAAATCAAGTGGTGCATCTCTAAAATCAACTACTGCTTTCATTAAAGTTCTATTTGTATTTTTCCAATTATTAATAACTTGAGTAGTCATATGATCTTTAACATAATTACAATATTCCTTATTATCATTAAATACTGACCCATCTCTTTTTTTAATAAATCCAGAATTATAATTAAAATAATATGAAGTTGAATCATAGGAATCACAACCAACTTTAACTAGATTTTGAGAGTCAGTGTAAAATCCTTCCGGAAGTAGTAAATACATCTCATATCCTTTGTTTTCTTTTATATAACCAGATTTATAATAATCATTTGCAAATGTTTGAGGATAAAAAATTTCATATGCTTCATAAACATTTCTTTTGTACATTGAAGATGATGCACCATAATGGTTATCATAAATATAGGCATAGCTTCCTTGTGCAATAATACTCATTACATCTCTAGTTATATAATGGCCATAAGTTGAATTATCATATGATCTTAATTGAGATGCAATATCACTAGTATAACTACTACTTGATGGTGTATATATAGGAGATGATGAATTTGTTCTATACGCTTCAATATAAGAAGAATTATATACTGTCTCTCCATTAGATATACCATTGGTATATACAATGTTGTAATTAATTGGACCATAACTTATTCCTGTAATATAAGGATGTATTGAAGTGTCAACATCATGTATCATAAAGTAAAAACCTACGATATCATTTTCTGTAAAAATAAAATTCTTTGCATTTTTATCATTAGTAAACGTTTCACCATATTTAACGTAACTGTTTGAACCCCGATGCCTTACATATAATTCTATATCATGCGTTGGTAAAAGTGAATTATTACTACTATCCCTTAAATTATAATCTGACCATTGAATTTTGTGAAAATAATAATAACTATCAGACAATTTAGATATACTTCCACTTGTACTTTTTTTATAAACTACATCATTTCCTACTTTTACATTCAATTTAGTACCCGTATATATAACATTAAATGATATGAAATAATCAGAACCACTTTTCAAATTATTAACATCTAATGTTTGGCTACTATATAAATATGTTGAATATAATTCATCTGAACTAGGTGTTTCATAGTAGTAATCAGCAGTATTAATTGTTTTAGTTTCGGACGTTACATATTCATAATTGTGTGTTCTGTCATCATCAAAATAACGATAATAATCGGCATATAATCCATATAAATAGGTAGTAAAACTAACATTTTTATTAGTATATTGACTTTTTGGAAAACCAATATATATATTATCATTTCCACCACCAATATACTTTCCATTATAGTAATATGAAAGATTACCCCCATAATTTAGATCACCATTATATCTATAATATCCCACTCCACCCTCTTCTTCATAAGTATATGATTCATTTGGTGAATAAACTATAGCATTAGATGGTAAAGAAAATCTAAATCTCATTCCGTATTTTGTTGGTCTAAGTGATAATCCACCCGATAATTGAATTACCTCACCCGATGATTCAGTATAAGCAAATTCTCTAACTCCACTATTGCTATAATAGCTAGGATCTAATCTAACCCAAATATAATTTGTAGCATTATCCGGTAAATTATCATATCCAGTAATTTTATACAAATAATTACTCATAGTATATGGTCTTTTTGTTGATGTAAATCTAAATCTTATATCATTTGTATTTAATTGATTATTTAAAGTTGCATGAAATGTATTATCTAAACCATTTAAAAGACTTTCTGGATATATTTCATTAAATAAAATACGAATAGACCCTTCAAAATTTGTACTACTCTCTATTTTTTCAGTGTTAGTAAAATAAATGTATTCATATGATGATAAATCAATATGTGTATCATTATTTGCTCTACATCTAGTATTATCATAAGACCAATTCCAAGTTGTTACTTTTTCACTTAGTGTACATGGATTACTTGATGTAATTATTGAGTCATCATTATCATACCAGTTACGAAAATAACTTTTTTTAGTAACCATACTAGGTACTTTAAATTCTAATTCTCCTGGTTCATATGACAAATTATTAGTTTTTTTATAATTTATTTGTAGAGTTAATGATCTTCTTTCATCATAATTAGTAGCATTCCATGTATATGAACTATTATATTCTCTACCATCTTGATCAATTAATACCATTGATATTTCAAAGCCATCAACATTTACTGATTCCATTTTTATTTCATGCATAATATTATTTATTCGATATGCTATTATTTCAAAATTAACAAATAATATAGTAGTTATTAAAGTCATTAAAGACACCAAAAAAAATATAATAACATTTCTTTTTTTATTAACAGAATCTAAAAATATACTAAATATATTATATTTTTTCATACCTATCCTCTTCTACCTTTGTATTATCTAAATTTATTATAGCAAAATATTTATATTTTTACAAATTAAAAACACTATTTTAATAGTGTTATTTAAGCATTAATTTCAATAATTGTTTTAACTTTACTTTTAATTCTTTGAATTGTATTATCTACTGATTTTGAATCCATATTTAATAAAGTAGCTATTTCTTTATAATTAAAGCCATCTATCATTAAATATAATACATCTTTTTCATGACTACTTAGTGAATCTAAAATATCATCAACTAATACTGAATAATGCTCATTTCTTGTTATTCTAGTTAATGGATTATTTTCATTATTATCAGATAAAATATCTGCTAAAGTAACATTAAATTCTTTATATTCATGTTCTAATGATAATGCTTCATTTAAAGCAATATTTTTCTTTCTACTTGCCTTTAATAATGCACTTTGTAATCTTCTTTCAACACATAGAGATATAAATGTTGCAAGTTTTGTACTTTCATCTTCTTTATATGAATTTAAAGCATCTGCAAAACCTACTAATGCTTCTTGTGTTAAATCTTTTATTTCCATTCCAAGAACATATGCCATCTTCTTATATTTTTTAACATATATTCTAACTATATATTGATATTTATTATATAGTAAATCTTTAGCATATTCAGAATGCTCATTCATCATCATTAATAATTCACTATCACTATATTCCTTTTTCATATCTATTCCTTACTAATTAAATCATAAATTAATATACCTGCAGCAACAGATGCATTTAATGAGTTAATATTTCCATTCATAGGTAAAGATACTATTTCATCACATGATTTTCTTACAATATTAGATAAACCATGTCCTTCATTACCTATAATTAATACTTTTTTATCAGCATAATCAACAGATTTATAATCAGTACCAGACATATCAGCTCCATAAATAAAATAACCATTATCTTTAAGTTTATTAATAGTATTATTTAGATTAGTTACTCTTACAATATTAACATAATTTAAAGCTCCAACAGATGTTTTCATAACTGTTGCATTAACATCTACAGACCTATCTTTAGGTATAATAACAGATTTAATACCTGCTGCTTCCATTGTTCTAATAATTGCACCAAAGTTATGTGGATCTTCTAAATGATCTAAAATAATAATTATATTATCATTTAATATATCGTTTAAATCAGTATATTCAAAATCATCTAATACAACCATAACTCCTTGATTTTTATTATCTATTTTATCTAAATCATAAGGTGATATACTTTCATATCTAACATTATTATCCTTAATAAGTTTTATTATATCTTTATCTTTAAAACTATCAGATAAATATACTTTTTTTATTTTACTAGGATTATTTAATGCTTCCTTTAAAGAATTTTTACCAAATACTCTCATAATTATTTAAGTATGAAATTCATGATTTCATTAATCCTTTCTATATTATTATTTAAATAAAGGTATCCAATTAAACATTCTAATGCAGTAGCATATCTATATGTAATAATATCTGCGTGTTTAGCTTTAGTACCTTTAGCGTTTCTACCCCATCTTATTATTTCTAATTCATCTTCATTTAATATATTATTATTTTCTAAATCCTCAAGTATTCTTCGTTGACTAACAGCACTTACATAATTTAAAGATTCTTTTTGTAAATCTTTTACTTTGCTTATATTTTTATTAATTAAATGTTTTCTTACATAACATTCATAAACACTATCTCCAATATAAGCATAAACAAGAGCACTTTTCATAAAACATCACGAGTAGATATTACCACAAAATAAGAAAAATTCCAAGTATTTGTAGATATGGTGTTAATTATTTCATATTTTTTTAGTTATCTTACTTTTTCATCAATTAAAACTTGTTTATTTAGATATTTTTAACAAATGATACATTTATATTAATTGCATTCAAATATTGTAAACAACAATACTTTATTTATCTAATTTTTCATTTTTCATGTCCAATAAAAATTTATCAAAATCAGATTCAAATAATTTATCTTGAACAATTCTATACTTTTCAAATTCTGAAAGTGCAAAGCTTTCAGCAATTTTATGTGAAATTTTTCCTGGATCATTTAATACCTCACGTCCATTAAATTGTAAAAACACATCAAGTTTGTTTTTCCAATCTTCCATAGTCATTGGAATATGTCTTTCAGCTTGATCTTCAGCATAATCTAAATACATCGTAACGATTCTTTCTAGTGATTTAAGTTCATCTTTTGTTAAATAATTTTTGGCAATGACAACATCACTAGCCATAATTTTACCGTTAGGAGAATTTTTCCAATTTGTTAATCCCATATTTTCTTTTTCGTGATTTGCACGTCTTACAATTACTTCAGCAGCAGTATTTCCATGTGTAGCATAATGCATTTTGTTCTGAACTGTCTTAAAAAATTCCTGTGTTATTGGTGATTGTGAATTATAGTCAAAACTAGTTGAGTATATATCAGTGATTTTTTGATAAAAATTTCTTTCACTAACCCTTATTTCTCTAATTTCTTGTAATAATTCATCAAAATAATTTTCATCTAGAAAAGTGCCATTTTTTAGTCTTTCTTTGTCTAATACATACCCTTTAACAGAATATTGTTTTAAAATATTAATAGCCCATAATCTAAAATCAACTGCTCTTTGACTATTAACTTTAAATCCAACTGCAATGATAACATCTAAACTATAATATTTAGTGTTTCTTTTTACATCTCTTTGTCCTTCTTTTTGAACTAGTAAGAAATCCTTACTAGTTGCTTTTTCATCTAGTTCTTTACTATCATAAATATCTTTTAAATGCATGGTGATATTATTTCTAGTGGTTCCAAATAATTCAGCCATTAACTTTTGACTTAACCAAACAGAATCATCATCAATTATTACTTCAATTGTTTTTTCTTTATTTTGTTTTGTAAATATTAAAAACTCTGCTGTTGAATTTCTAATTTGTAATTTTTTCATAAACATCCTCCTAACTCTTATTATTAAAATGATAATTATATTATATTTTAATATATTTTCAACAACTATTGTAAACAGTCTTTTTAATTTTTTAAAATCTTTTATTTATCTTTTCTTATTTTTGTAATAGATAAAGTATAGCCATAAGGTTCTAGTATTTTTATTAAAGTATTAATTTGTGGATGTTTTTTTCTTGTTTCAATTACAGCAATAATTTCTCTTATTGTATTTGATGCTTCACCCATTTGTTTTTGTGTTAACCCTAATTCACCTCTCAATTTAATAAAATCACAAATAAGATTATTTTCTAAGTCCCTTGCTCTTTTTTCATTTAAAATATTTTTCATACTTTACCTCCTTGTATTCAATATACTACGCATTTATTAAGTAGTCAATAATTTACTTAAAATCATTAAATATATTTGTTATTATTAGTCTTTAATATCAATATGTAATTTCAATTCTTCTTCTGTTGGTGGTTTTTCTATAAGATTTTTAGGAATATACTTTTCTATTTTGTAGGATGATACACCAATTGGATTATTAACACCGTCTAAAGACATTCTACAGATAATTTATCTTTTTCTTTTAAATTAGACAATTCGAATATGTAAGGATCTTTAATCATATCCCGTGCTAATTCACTTTGAGAAATCGATAAATTTTTACTAAAATTATTTAGTTTTTTATTTTTCTTTTGTCTTTGGTATAAATTAGATTCAATTTGGCGAACTAAAACTGAATGAACCCAACCATTTTTTAAGCATTCCTCGGCATACCATATTCTTTCATCAATGCTTTTTACTTTTTCAATTAATGTGTAATTATATGACTATGGCAAATTGGCCAATGGTGTTGGCCAATTCTCTACGTCCTTATATTCATTATAAAAAATACGCATTCTTCTTAAATTTCTTGGTGAAAAGCCTTTCATATTAGGAAATTCTAGTTTTAATTCGACGGACAATTCATTTACAAAACTACTGCCATATTTCCAATTATCATCGATTATTTTACCCAATCTAAAATATAGATTAATTAATTCAGTATTTGCATTTTTAATTATGTTTGCTTGAGTATTCCTAATATCATTTTTTATATTTTCATATAAAGCTTTAAAATCTGTAACTATTTTTTTCATTTTATAATCCCCCATAAATATTTAATAAATCAATTACTTATTAATCATAATTTTTCGTGATTCATTTAATTCATCCTGTTTTACTAATTTTATTCTATAACCAAGAGGTTCTAAAATTTTCGATAAACTCCTTATGTTTGGTGAATATATTCCAGCTTCTACTTTTGCTATTTTATCTCTTAATACATTAGATTTATCTGCCATTTCTTGCTGTGTTAGTCCTAAATCATAACGAGTCTTTATAAATTCACAAATAAAATCATACTCAAAATCATTTAATGTCTCCATATGTTTTTTGCTTTTCATTATATCACCTCAATATAATTATATTATTTTTGTTCTATATTTGCAACATTAATTTTAATATTAAAACAACTATTTCTAGTTGTTTAAAATCTTACATCATCTATATCAGTATCTTTATATAAATCATCAAATTTACCTTTATTGTGATTAAAAATAAACATTACTATACCAATTATAAATGCAATTACTGATACTATTTGAGCCACCTTTAATCCACCAAGCATTAACGAATCAGTTCTTAAACTTTCAATTAGGAATCTACCAGTTCCATACCATATTAAATAAAATGCGGTTAAATCTCCAAGCTTAGTATTCTTTCTTCCTTTAATAATTAAACATATTATAAACCCAAGTAAACACCATAATGATTCATAATAAAAAGTTGGTTCATAATATATTCCATTAATATTCATTCCATCTATAACAAATCCAGGAATAATACCATGAGATTTTAATGTAGCAAGTGTTGTGGCTGGTCCATGTGCTTCACTATTAAAGAAATTACCCCATCTACCAATTGATTGTGCAATTATAACTGCTGGTGCTGCAATATCTGTTATTTTTAAAAATCTAGCCTTTTTCTTTTTAGAATATAAATAGATAGTAATAAGACCAACAATAATACCACCATGTATGGCAAGTCCACCTTCCCAAAATCTAAATATTGATAATATATCATGGCTATATAATTGCCAATTAAATACTACATAATATATTCTTGCACCTATTAATCCAAATATAACTGACCAAAAAGTGACATTAAACATAAAGTCTTTTGGTTCTTTATATTTCTTTGATTCAAGTCGAATATATAAATAAGCAATAATTATACCTAGTAAAATACAAACAGAATACCATCTTATTTCAAAATTACCTATACTAAATAATATTGGATTCATAATTAATCACCTCTTTAATTATATCAAATATATTAATTATAATAAATAAAAAGCAGATATTATTTATCTGCCTCTTCGATAGCACTCTCTAATTCTTCTCTAGTCATCTTAGTATAACCTTTGATTTTCTTAGATTTAGCTATTTCTTTTAGTTTTAACATAGTAGTTTCACCACTTGTTGAATCATCACTAGGATTAAATGTACCAGTTTCAACTAAAGATTCAATTTGTTCTTTAGTTAATATTTCATTTTCTACTAATGCATCAGCAAGTAAGAATACTAACTTTTTATTATCAGTTAAAATCTTTTTAGCTTTAGAATAACATTCATCAATAATTTTTCTTTCAGCTTTATCAATTTCAAGTGCAACTTGATCTGAGAAATTCTTAGACTTATTATAATCTCTACCTAAGAATACACCTTCACTCTTTTGTTCAAATTGCATTGTTCCTAATTCTGACATACCATATTCTGTAACCATACTACGAGCTATTTGTGTAGCCTTTTTAAAGTCATCAGATGCACCAGTTGTAATTTGACCTAAAAATAATTCTTCAGCAGCACGACCACCAAGTAATCCAGTGATTCTACTTTCAAGTTCTTCTTTAGTAGAAATACCAATATGTTCTTCCTTTGGAAGCATCATTGTATATCCACCAGCCATACCTCTTGGAATTATAGTAATCTTATGAACTTCTTCAGCATCTGGTAATTTAATACCAATAACAGCATGTCCAGATTCATGAATAGCAACAAGTCTTTTTTCTTTT
>CACZPQ010000059.1 GCA_902783185.1 uncultured Erysipelotrichaceae bacterium | reverse complement strand
ATCTTATGAACTTCTTCAGCATCTGGTAATTTAATACCAATAACAGCATGTCCAGATTCATGAATAGCAACAAGTCTTTTTTCTTTTTCAGTAATCTTTCTAGAAGTTTTAGCAGGTCCTAGAATAACTCTATCAGTTGCTTCATCTATTTCATCCATTGTAATTGCAGATTTATCTCTTCTTACTGTAAGTAGTGCTGCTTCATTAAGAAGATTTTCTAAATCAGCACCACTAAATCCAGGTGTTCTTTTAGAAACAGCTTCTAAATTAACATCTTTACCTAATACTTTATCTTTTGCATGAACTTCAAGAATTTGTTTTCTTTCATTTGAATCAGGTAATGATACAGTAATTTGTCTATCAAATCTTCCTGGTCTTAAAAGAGCAGGGTCTAATACATCAGGTCTATTAGTTGCAGCCATGATTATTATTCCTTCATTAGCACCAAAACCATCCATTTCAGTTAGTAATTGGTTTAATGTTTGTTCTCTTTCATCATGTCCACCACCAAGTCCAGTACCTCTTTCTCTACCAACAGCGTCAATTTCATCAATAAATATTAAACATGGAGCAGATTGTTTAGCTTGTTTAAACATATCTCTAACACGAGATGCACCTACACCAACAAATAACTCAACAAAATCAGAACCAGATATAAAGAAGAATGGACAATTAGCTTCACCCGCTACTGCTTTTGCAAGTAATGTTTTACCAGTTCCTGGAGGTCCTACAAGTAATACTCCTTTAGGTATTCTTGCACCCATTTTTTGAAATTTCTTGGGATTTTTTAAGAAATCAATAATTTCTTCAACTTCTTCTTTTTCTTCTTTTAGTCCAGCAACATCCTTAAATTTAATGTCTCCACCATTTTCCGATAACTTAGCTCTACTTTTACCAAAATCCATAGACTTATTATTAGACATAGCAATCTTAGTAAATAAGAAGTAAGCAGCAATAACTAGTATCGCAATTGGAACAACATTAACTATAACATATAGTATAGTAGATGAACCTGGGTCCTTTTTTGTATCATAAAGATTTAAGGAATGTTTATTTGCATATTCAATAACATTATTTAAATCTCCACTTAATACCTTAGATGTAAAACTTTCATTCTTTTTATAACCATCTAGTTTTCCTTCTATATAATATACTGATTCACTACTTTTTGGCATTATAGTTATCTCAGTAACTTTTTCTTCATTAATTTTACTTACTAATTCACCAGTAGTTAATTCATGTACTTCAGTTGTTGCATTATTATAAAAGAATACAGCAGCTAGAATTATTAACAATAAAATAACATATGGTAATGATGTTTTTACAAAATCAGGTTTTTTCTTATTCATAAATAATTCCTCTCTTTCTAAAATTCTAAATTATTATAGCATACTTTTTAGTAAAAATATTATTTTTTTTCACAATTTAATATTAAATCATAATCATCTTTAATATCTTTATCATATTTTGATTTTTTAAACATTGGAATCCATAATACTTCACCTTTACCATCATATAATAATGGAAGAGAATCTCTTTTACTCTTTGGTATCTTTAAATCAATAAGTATATCTTTTAATTTCTTATATCCTTTATTGTTTTTAATAAACATTTTATCACCATTATTTCTAGTATCAAAGCTTAATGGTAAAGATAATTCCTTAGTATTTAATCTAATTGTATAATTAGATGTATCATTATTATTGTCAATCTTTTTAATTATAATATTGTTATCTTCATAATATAAATCTTTATTAACAACATTATTATTATTAATATTATTATCAATAAATAAATAATTATATTCTTTTGTTATTTTATAATCATTTGGTAATGATATAGATATATTTGGTTTATTACTATAAATTATTTTTATAATTTCATTTACTACATTATCATCAACTTTATATAAATCATCTAAATATATAGTGGATAATATATATTCAATAATTCTTCTTTGAATATATTCATCTTCATTAATAAATAAATTTATATCTAATTTATTATTTTTATATATATTATTAATTACATTATCTACATATTTATTAATAAAATTATCAGCACTTAATAATACTTTAGAATATTTTATATACTTTTCATGAATCAATTCATTTTCATCTTTTAATTTAGGTAATATATTGTGTCTATATCTGTTTCTTAAATAATCATCTTCATTATTAGTATTATCAATATAGTATTTATATTTATTATTATCCATATAATCTATTATTTGTTCTTTAGTATAAAATATTAATGGTTTAACTATATCATATTTATCTTTTTTTGTTAGTATTTCAAAACCTGAATATCCTTTTAAATTAGAACCTCTTCCTATTCTCATTAAAATAGTTTCAATTAAATCATCAGAGTGATGTGCAGTCATTACATATTTAGCATTATATTTATTTACTAATTCTTCAAAGAATTTATATCTTATTATTCTAGATTCACTATGAAAATTAGATTTAATAGTTTCTTTTAATTCATATAATTCAAATATTAAATCATTATTTTCAGAAAAAGTTCTGACATACTCTTCTTCTTCATCAGCTTCTTTTCTAACTTTATGATTCATATGGGCAACAATTATTTTTAATTTAAAATCACTTTTTAAATCATTTAAAAGATGTAGTAGGCACATTGAATCAGGTCCTCCTGAAACACCTACTACTACTACATCATTAATATTAAGTATTGATTTCAAATAATTAATTGATTTGTCCATATAAACATTTCCTTTGCATGGTTATTATAATTAATAATCATGATAATATCAAGTTAAATTAGTCTTCTTTTTCTTACCTTTTCTATTCTCTTTATCTAAATAATTAGTTTCATAAGAATTTAATACAACTATAAATGATTTTGGATCTAATTTTTTTAATGAATTTTTTATTTTATAATAGTTTCTAGTGCTAACAGAACACATAATAAAATCACTTTCTTCATTTGTATATCCACCATTAGCATCCATAATTGTTACACCATAATGATAATTTTCGGTTATAAATTTAACCATTTTCTTTTTATTTTTTGTTGTTATCATTAATATTTTATCTTCATCAATTCCAATTAGTTTTCTAGTTGAGAACAAACTCATTGTTGCAAGTGCTAGAATAGAATACATCATTGGTTCTAACCCAAAAGCTAATCCTCCACACAATACTACAAATCCATCTACAAGTATAATTGCTTTTCCTAAAGACATATGTGCATATTTACATATTATATCTTCGATAATATCTGTACCACCAGATGTAAATCCAGATTTAAATACAATACCATTACCTACACCAGTTAAAATACCACCAATTACCGCTATTATGATCATATCCATTCCATTATAGTCAATTATTGAAGTTAATGGATGAGTTAATGTTATAAATAAAGGCAATAATAAAGAACCTAATATTGTATTAATTGTACTTTTTCTACCTAACATTATAAAAGATAAAACAATTAATAATAAGTTACTTATAAGAATAAATACTGATATATCAATATTATATAATCTTTCAAATATAATACTTAATCCACTAACATCAGTTGCAGATAAATTATTTGGTTCTAAAAACAAACTGAAACCTATTGCCTCAATTAATACACCAAAGATTAAAGTAGTATATTTTCTTAACTTAATCATTATATCCACCTATTATACTATATCACAAAATTACTTATTTTTTAATACTGATTCGATTATTGGCATAATATCACCATCTAATACCTTATCTGTATTTGATGTTTCATAATTACTTCTTAAATCTTTTACTAACCGATATGGTTCAAGAACATAATTTCTTATTTGACTACCAAAGTTAATATCCATAGTATCACCTTTAACAGATGATAATTGTTCTTCTTGTTTAGATAACTCTAATTGATATAATTTAGACTTTAACATTTTCATTGCTACTTCCTTATTCTTAAGTTGACTTCTTTCAATTTGACACGTAACAACTGTTTTAGTAGGAATGTGGGTAATTCGAACTGCAGAATTTGAAGTATTAACTGATTGTCCTCCAGCTCCAGATGAATGATATACGTCTATTTTTAAATCACTGTCTTTTATATCAATATCTATGGAATTATCAAATTCTGGAGTAACCATTACGCTTGCAAAAGATGTATGTCTTCTTGCATTTGAATCAAAAGGAGATATTCTAACCAATCTGTGAACACCAGTTTCACCTTTTAAATAACCATATGGATAGAAACCCTTTATTAATATTGTTACAGATTTTATTCCTGCTTCTTCACCATTTTCAAAATCTATTACTTCATATTTGTAATCATTACTATCTAAAAATCTTGTATACATACGATATAACATAGATGCCCAATCACATGCTTCAGTACCACCAGCACCAGGATGTATTTCTAAGAAACAATTAAGTGAATCATATTTTCCATTTAATAACGATGATAACTCTAAATCATTTATTTCTTTAGTTAATTCATCTAATTCATTAGTTATTTCACTTATTAATTCTTCATCATTAGTATCTAAGACTTCCTTTATTAAAGAAATATTATTATTTAATTTATTATAAGAAGATACACTTTTTTTAAGATTAATTAATTCTTGATTTACCTTGTTTGCATTATCAACATCATCCCAAAAATTAGGTGTATTCATTACACTTTCTAATTCATTAATCTTTTCTTCTTTATTAGATAAGTCAAAGAGACCTCCTAATAGTATCTAATTTATTATCTAATTCAATTACTTGTTTTTTAATTAATTCAATATCCATTAATATCACTCATTTCTTTATATATTATAACTATTTGATTAAAAAAAGTCTATTTTTTAATTTTTAAATAGGCTTTATTTAGTTTTAAAGTAAATTCTTCAGGTATTTTTTCTTTGGCTTTTTCTATCAATAAATTATCTATTCCATATATACTTTCAGCCATTGATCCTACAATTGCTCCATTGGTATCTGTATCTCCACCAAAACTTATAACTTTAGATACAGCATCTTCATATGAATTTGATTCAAATAATGCATATAAACAATTATTAATAGTTTCTTCACATGTAGTATTAAATTTTTCAAATGGCTTATAATCATACTTAATATTAAGTATAGACTTGATTTTATTTTTACTATATCCTAGATTAGATAAATATATAATTTTTGAAACTAATATTGAATATTTAATAGCATCTTCACTGTTATGTGAAGGAAAAGTAGCATAGTAAGTATAAAATAATAATTTATTCATTGAATTAGACAAATAAGCAACAGGTGATATACGCATTAATGCTCCATTACCTTTACTATTACCAATAATATCAGATTTAACCCATTTTATAAAATTTGGGGAAAAAGCACTTTTAAAATATGGACTATATTCTGGATGATAATCCATATAATTAATTGCATATTCTTTTAATTTTCCTTCAAAATTTTTGTCAGTTAACATTGCATCTAAAATAGCAATAGTTAATATAGTATCATCACTATAAAAACTATTGTTATTAATTAATTTATCTATATGTATATTACTTATCTCTTTAGTTTGATCATATTCATATATTGATCCAGCTAAATCACCAATTATTGCTCCCCACATAACAACACCAATTAGTAATCATTCTTTGTCATTACTTTTTTATATACACCAGAAGCACATAGTTCTATATATCTATTCATAAAATTTTCATTTTGAATTTTAATGCATTCCCATCTTTTTCTTTCTAATTGTAATAATAGTGTTTTTAAATTATCAAGACCAATTACAATTATTAAATCATTTTTTACATCCCAAAAAATACTATTATTATTTTTATTAATAATTGAATCAATTAAACTAGTTTCTTCTTTATTTAATATATCGGTTTGATTTCCATTAATTGCACTAAATAGGGTGTTTTCTATATCATCATAGTTAGTATGAAATGAATAAAGATAGAAGATATCTTTTTCTTTATTAAGAGTACACTTTCCAATATCATAGCCATCAATTAAACTAACAACATTTCCAAAAGACTTTTTAAATTTTTCATCAAGTTCATTATTAGTCTCTAAAAAAGCAATTTCTTTTTTTCCATTATTATCTTTAACTAATCCATCTTTAACTATCATTTCCATATACTACACCACCTATTATCTTCTTACAATAAATATACCACTAGTATTATATATTAATCAATATTGTTGACATTTACTTTACCAAAAAAATAAACCTAAATTAGGTTTATTTCATTAATTCTATTTCTAGTTTTTCAGATTTAGTAATGTCTTTATCTACTGATGCTGATACTGAAACAGTTTCATTT
>CACZPQ010000058.1 GCA_902783185.1 uncultured Erysipelotrichaceae bacterium | reverse complement strand
TGCTTTTTCTTTTAACTTATAAACAGAATCTTGCATTACATCTTCGGATATATCTTTAACAGAATCGTATAAATTAGCTAAATCTTTTTCAATTTCTTTTGCTAATTTTTTAGCTTCTTTTAATACTTTTTGTTTAGATAATTTACTTATTTTCTTTTCAATATCAGCACTTTTTTCAACAACAAATTCTCTAATATCATCTAAATCTATATTATTCACTTTTTTAGTTAGTTTCTTTGCTTTTCTTGATATATCCTTTCTAATTTCTTTACCAGACTTTGGTGCAAAAGTTAAACCTAATGCTGCACCTACTGCCGTTCCTGCTAAAAATCCAATTATTGTACCTTTTTTCATAATTATCCTCTTTTCTATACTTATTATACTCCAAATAAAAAAGAAATATAATTGATTTAATAATATTTTCTTTTCTTTACATGCTTTTTAACATTTTCAGCTATTTCTTCAATTGATTTTTCATCATTAAATGCTTGATCGTTAGTTTCTACATATAATGGTAATTCTATTGCTCTTAAAATCATATTTACATTATCATCATACGTATTATAATCTTCTTTATAATAATCTAATGTATCAATTAACATAAACTTTATATTATTGAATAACAGATTATTAATTAATTCAAATAAGAATATATTATCATTTGAAATTGTTCTTATATCTGATAGTAACATATAATAACACTTTACTAGTTTATCTAAATCTACTTCTTCAAAAAAATCTTCTGAATGTTGTAGTATGTCATCATGTAAAAAATTTGAATTATATCCATATATAATACTATGATCTGGATTTGTATAAATATCAATTGGTAGTGCAAAATAATTTAAATCTTTATATTTATCACTTGTTATGATTTCATTAACATTTTTTTTATATAAAAAAGATTCAATAACTTTATAGGCTAAACCATCTTTGCCCCAATAGCAACTTCCCTCACTACCAAATCCTACTTTCCTATATACTTTACTTTTAATAAATTTTAGAAAGTCTTTATAAGTCTCAAATTCCTTAATCATAATATACTTTTCCCCCATCAATTAAAAATGTATTATATAACTAAATAATTATAATAGCAAGTAAAAAGTACTACCTTAAATAGTACTTAATTCATTGTATCATCTATCATTTTATCTGCTTCTTTTAACATACAGTCCATCTTTTTGATCATCATTTTTCTAGTGTTCTTATTAAGCATCATAAATGTTAAAGCACTACCACCAATCATTCCAAGTGTTAACATCATTTTTTTCATATAATCCCTCCACTATTATTATGGATTAATAATTATATTTTATTCATTAATTTATCTAAAAGAGTTGTTTTTCTTTTAGTGGTTCCATCATTATAAACTGCCATTTTAAACGACTGTTCTTCACCAATAATAACAAGAGATTTTTTAGCACGTGAAACTGCGGTATAAATAAGCTTATTATATAACATTTTATAATAATTTTTTACTACAGGAATAATAACATGAGGAAATTCACTACCTTGAGATTTATGAATAGATATTGCATATGCATGTTTTACATTATACATATCTTCTTTTGTATACTCTACTTTATTACCATCAAAATCAATTAAAAATATATCTTTTTTTCTTGGATGATTTATTGTTACTATTTGTTTAATATATCCAATATCACCATTAAATACATTTTTATCAACATCATTAACTAATTGCAATACTTTATCATTTTCTCTATATATAACATCTCCTAATCTAACTTCGTTTTTGTTCTTATCTTTTGGATTAAATAAATCTTGCAATATAATATTTATATTATCTATACCACATTCTCCCTTATACATTGGTGCAAGTATTTGAATATCTTTATCTGATAATCCTTTTTCAATCGACATTTGACATATTTTCTTTAAATTACCTTTAACTAAACTAGATGGAATTGATAGAAAATTATAATCATCTTTTTTAGTAGTAAAATCATCACTTAATTCTTTATTTTTTATTTCACTAGCTAATATTGGAATATAAGAATTAATACTTTGACGATATATTTGAGTTAGTGGTGTAAAAGTAAATAAATTAGATGATATTAAATCATTTAAAATCATTCCTGGTCCAACAGATGGAAGTTGATTAGCATCTCCGACAAAGACTATTTGAATGTTTTTTGTTAAACCTTTTAAAAGAGATGCAAAAACATACGTATCAATCATAGATGTTTCATCAACTATTATTAGTTTATGATTATTTGGATTAAATTCATTAACACCAAAATCATTTGTTTCCTTATTCCATTTTAAATATCTATGAATAGTTGATGCAGGAAGTGATGTTGCCTCAGATAATTTTTTAGCAGCTCTACCAGTCGGTGCTAAAAGTGCAATATCAGTAACAATTCTCCTTGCATCTAATTTATGAAGTGTAATATATAAATCGACAATGGCCTTTACTATTGTTGTTTTACCTGTTCCAGGACCACCACTGATAATACTTACTCTACTTTCCAAAGATGATTTTATTGCTTTTAATTGATCCTTATTGTAATTAACATTATTATATTCTTGTAGTTTTATTATTTCTGTATCAAATATGGAAAAAGCTTTAACATCAAGGTCATTTATTTCAAGTAATCTAGTAGATATATAATCTTCTAAATCATTAGTAAAAGTTAATGCTAACATATCACCATTTCTAATTATTGATTTTTCATTAACTAATTCACTAATATAATTAATATATTTATCATAATCTAATATTATTTTAAAATATCTTTTTAATCCATCTATTAATTCCTCTTCATTAAAATAAGTATCACCAAGTTCCATCTCTAAATATGATAAGGTTTGTAAAATGCAATTCTTTTCTCTAATAGATACATCATAATTATCATATTTTAAATAAGCATTATCTATTTTTTTAAAATCTATTATATCTTTTAAAGAATATGGATTAGTTTCAAATACATTTAATGATTTATCTCCATATTTATTAATTATTGTTAAAGATTCATTAATAGAAAAACCTAATTTTTTAAAACTTACTATCATATCATCAGTACTTTGATACTTTACTATACTATCATATATTTTATTAGCCTTTTTTTCTGTCATACCTTTAACCATTAATAAATTAGTTGGGTTTTCTTTAATTAAATTAATTGCATTTTCTCCAAGAGTATCAACTATACTTTTTGCTGTTTTTTCACCACATCCCTTAATTAGTGGAGATGATAAAAACTCAATTACGGCAGATTCACCCTTAATTTCTTCTCTTTCATAATTATCAACTTTATATTGATAACCATATTTATCATTAAAAACGAGTTTCCCATTTAAAATATAATTATCTTCAAAATTAAGTTCAGCAAAGTAACCAAAAAATGTAATAGTTTTATTTAAAAAATCTTTAACTTCATCATCATTTGTTTCTTTTACTCTAAAAATACCAACCTTGTATCCAGATTCACTTTCAAAAATTATATTTCTTACTTTACCTTTAATGTATAACATACGCTGTTCACCTTCTTAAAACATTATAGCAAATATAAACAAATATTTAAATAAATCTTTACAATATATTAAATACATGTTATAAATAAATTAAGTACACACCTAGAAGTAGTTCAGGTGTTGTGCCAGTTTTTGGTGGCACTCACTGCAAAACCCCCAGTGGAAAATCAGTGAGTGTTTTTTTATTTATAATTTTTTTAGTATTTCATTAGAAGTATAATTATT
>CACZPQ010000057.1 GCA_902783185.1 uncultured Erysipelotrichaceae bacterium | reverse complement strand
TAAAATAGTCAATATTGCTTGTATTTTTGTATAATTTTGTTATATTATATTTTGAGTTTATATTTTATTTAAATTAAGATATAATTATTTAGTTAGGAAGTATATTATGAAGTCTATTGTTTTTTACACAAAAAAAGAAACGAGATCTTTTAAGGAGTTTCCACTAACTAATGTTGATTCTCTTGTTTTTAGTATTCTTTCTTATTTTGAATTTAAAGATGTTCCAACTTTGTTTTCTTGTGGAAAAAAACAAATTAAAGATATTGATTTAACTAAAGTTAATGAATATGTAAAATATTTAGGTGATAAAAAGAAATATATTAATTTATTAACTAATGTTGTTAATAATCCTAGATATAATAATATGTATTTAGATAATTATTATGAAAAAGAATCTTTAGAAGATGAAATGCAGTTTAAAGCATTAACTATTGAAAATGATGATTTTATCTATGTTAGTTATATGGGAACTAAGGCTTCACTTGTAAGTTGGAAAGAAGACTTTAATATGTCTTATATTTATCCAATTCCTTCCCAAAAACTTGCATTAAAATATTTAAATAGAGTAATGGTTGAAACGCCTAAAAGGGTTTATGTTGGGGGTCATTCCAAAGGTGGTAATTTAGCTGTATATGCCTCATCTAAAACACTATTTATAAATCAATTAAGAATAAAAAAAGTATTTTCACATGATGGTCCTGGTTTTGCAAAAGAATTTTTACATAGTAAAAAATACAAATTTATAAAAAATAAAATAGATAAAACTATTCCAGCATCATCTATAGTAGGAACTTTATTTTATAGCGATGAGCCTTTTAAAATTATAAAGGCATCTGGTATAGGTCCTGCTCAACATACACCTGTTAATTGGTTGGTTGATAAAGATAAATTTGTTTATTTAGAAGATACATCTATTGCATCTAAACATTTTGATATAGCAGTTACTAAATGGTTAGATTCAATGACAATTGAAGAAAGAATAAACTTTATTAATACTTTATATAAAGTATTAAGTGAAAATAATTTTGATGCCATTAATATTACTGAAAAGAAATATTTAAAAATTTTTACTTCATTTAGAAAAAGTATTAAAGGAATGGATGAAGAATCTAGAAAAATGGTTATGGAAATATTTAAAAGATTAGCATATTATGAAAAATTAAATATATTTAAAAATAGTAATGAGGATTAATCATTACTATTTTAATTATATGTATATAACTTTGAATCAGTAATTTTTGCATTGTTTGCATCTGTGACCATATATTTAAAATTATAATTTCCTTTTTTGTTCGTTAGATATATAGATGAAGTATTAGAACATTGAATTTTTGTAGAATCTTTATAGGCACATATCGAATATTTATATGGTTTTGTTCCTCCGCTAACACTTATTTCAAATAATATATAATTACCACAGCCATTATTTGTGCATCTATAAGATACTCCAAAGTTTGGATAAACTCTTA
The DNA here is from genome assembly GCA_902783185.1 of uncultured Erysipelotrichaceae bacterium. Classification (GTDB taxonomy): domain Bacteria; phylum Bacillota_I; class Bacilli_A; order RF39; family UBA660; genus RUG12834. The sequence continues at coordinate 1,127 of CACZPQ010000057.1, read as the reverse complement.
ATTCTTTGTTTGTATCTGCATTAGTATTATTATTTGTACTATTATCATTTTGATTACTGTTTGATAAATTATTTGTACCATTATCATTTTGACTATTGTTTGATGAATTATTTGTACTATTATCATTTTGATTATTGTTTGATGAATTATTTGTATTATTGCCTTTTAACGATACATTAATACTTTTTGAATCACCTTTATATGTGATTTTTACTATGAGTGTATAATTCTTATTTTCATCTAAAGAGTTGCAATTAACCTCATTATTATTTTGCATACATGTAAATATTATTTTATCTGGACTTATTATGTAATCCCCAAGTTTTACTGTTATAAGTGCATTTGGATTATTTTTAAAAAAATTAAATGTAGAAACACTTTTCGATTCATTATATTCAATTGTAAGTTGATTATTATTTGTGTTTTCATTTGAGTTATTACTCTTGTTTGATTTATTAATGATAGATTTATTATTTAAATTATTTGAATTGTTTAATGTATAATTGCTTATTTTTGATAACTCTATTTCATTATCTTTATCCTTAATTAATGTTTCCAAATATATATCAGGATTTCCTGATGCTATATATCCTTCGTTTTTATTAGCATCTTCAATTAAATACCAAAACATGGTTTCTCCTTTATGAATATCTTTTACTAAATAAATATCATCTTTATATACTTCTCCTATTTTATTCTCATATCCCGCTTTAAATTCAGATCTTACATTTATCATGTCATTAGTGATTTTTGCATACAAAGTTTCATTTTCACTTAATAGACTTATATCAGTAATTAGATTTTCAAATATGTCTGTTTGTGTTGTTGCATTATTAATTGGGATATTATTATTTTTTTTATAAAAGAATTTGAAACATAATCCGACTACTAACAAAATTAACAAAAAACTAATTATAATAATTATTTCTTTTTTCATCATATTCTCTCCATGAGTAAATTATATATAATATTATTTAATATATCAATAATTATTTTATTTTTTATTTTTATGTTTTATAAAAAATGTGTTATTATAATAATAATAGGAAGGGGATATTTATGAAGACTTATGTATTTGGTCACAAAAGACCTGATACTGATTCAGTATGTTCTGCTATTGCATATGC
>CACZPQ010000056.1 GCA_902783185.1 uncultured Erysipelotrichaceae bacterium | reverse complement strand
TTTTTTGGTAAAGCGCAGTTTTTTTTATTTATTTGACTTACATAAAAAAATATGATATAATATAATTAAGAATAGATATAAGGAGAATTTTGTATGACTTTTCAAGAAATATCTACATTAATTTGCTTAGAGTTTGAAGATATTGAACGTATTAATAAAGTTGTAAATGAACATCCTATTGCTTGGAAACATATTGCTGATTTAGTTGAAGAAGGTATCCCTCTTATAGATTATATGGGGCCAGATGGTATTTTACTCGCCATTATAAGGGAAAAAGAAATGAGGCATTTAAATGAAATCAGTTAAATATATCGTTGTAAAATTATCTTCTTATGACCCTGATAATGGTTATCGAGAGTGGTATGAATTACAACCACAATATGATAATGAAAATATTTATATAAATATGGAGAATATAAAATGACCATCATTAAAAAGACTGCCTGGTCAATGATGGATAAAATTATTAAAAGTTTTTTCTTTAATATTAGAAAAACTTTTAAGGAGATAAATTACATATGAATAAGATTTATAAAGTTAGTAATGATTTTAACGATAAAGTTTATATTGGAAAAACATCTCGTGAATTAAATATTAGATTTCACGAACACGAAATTAATAGTAGTGGTTGTAATTCTTATATACATAATAGTATTAAAGAGCACGGAATTGAACATTATAAAATTACTTTAATTGAAGATAATATTTCTGATGAAAAAATAAATGAGAGAGAACGATATTGGATTTCTTATTATAATAGTTATAAAAATGGATACAATTTAACACCAGGTGGAGATGGAAGAAGTCTTTCAGATGATTTAATTTAGAGGATAGAAGAATTATACATCCAAGGTAAAACTTGTACGGAAATAAGTTTAGAATTAAATTTACCACATTCTACTATTTATCATAGGTTATCAAATTGCGCATGGTTTGATAAAGAAGAAAATTATAAAAGAAGTATTGCTCATTTTTGTAAACCAATAGATTAGTATAATGAAAATAAAGAATATATATAGAGTTTTTCATCTATTAATGAAGCATCAAGAATTTTAAATATTGATGCTAAATAGATATCTGCCGGTATTATTAAACATTATAAGGTAAAGAGATTTTATTTTTGTCCAAGTGGTGAGCAGCTAATAATAAATAAAAAGAAAAAAATTGTTGGTTAGTTTGATAAAAACACTAAAGAATTAATTTAGACTTTTGATGGAGCAAGAGAAGCGGCTCGTTAGATGGGGATAGATTCATCCTGTATTATTAGGGCTTGTAATAGTAATGGCACAAGATTAAGTAAAGGATTCTTATGGAGGTATTTAGATTAAATAGTATGAATAAAATTGATGAAATGAAAAATTTAATAGAAAAATTAAATTATTATACTAAATTATATGATGAAGGAAAAAGTCCCCTTTCTGATAAGGAATGGGATAATATGTATTTTAGATTAGAGCAACTTGAAAAAGAAACTAAAATTACTTTATCTAATTCTCCAACACAACATATTGATTATCAAGTAATTAATCAATTAAATAAAGTAAGACATAACCATCCAATGCTTAGTTTACAAAAGACAAAAGATATTAATATTATTAAAGACTTTGTTAAAAATATAGATATAATTGCTATGGCTAAAATGGACGGGTTAACTTGCTCTATTCGTTATTTAAATGGAAAATTAGTTAGTGCCGAAACACGTGGTAATGGTATTATAGGTGAAGATATTACTCATAATATTAAATTTGTTAAAGGTGTTCCTCTTGAAATACCTATTAAAGAAGAAATTATTATTGATGGAGAAGTTATTTGTAATTATAAAGATTTTGAAGATTTTAGTACAGATTATAAAAATCCCCGTAATTTTGCCAGTGGCTCTATACGTCTCTTGGATTCGTGCACGAGCGCTCAAAGAAAATTAAGTTTTGTCGCTTGGGATTGTATTAAAGGATTAGATGAATGTAAAACATTAAGTTTAAAGATAGTGGAATTAGATGATTTAGGATTTAATACAGTCCCATATTTTGTTTTGCCAAATAATAATTTAAATACTATTGATTATAGTATAAATTCTTTGAAAGAAATGGCTAAAGAATTAAACTATCCAATAGATGGAATTGTATTTAAGTATGATGATTGCGCTTACTATCAATCTCTTGGAGCAACAGAGCATCACTTTAAATCAGCATACGCATATAAATTTTATGATGAAGAATATGAAACTTATTTAAGAGATATTGAGTGGGGATTAGGTAAAACTGGGCAAATTACTCCAGTAGCAATTTATGATGATGTAGATACAGATGATTCAATTATTAATCGTGCGTCTCTTCATAATCTTAATATAATGCGACAGCTTTTAGGCAAGCCATATAAAGGACAGAAAATTTGGGTTTGTAAGCAAAATGAAATTATCCCACAGGTTGTACGAAGCGAAAAATCAAATACGGCATTGACTTATATAGATATTCCTGCTAAATGTCCTGTTTGTGGTGGAGATACTTATATTCAAGATGATATTTTATATTGTGGCAATCCTCATTGTGACGGAAAGTTTGTGAATTTACTGTGTCATTTTTGCGGTAAAAAAGGTCTTGATATTAAAGGACTTTCAGAAGCAACCCTTCAAAAATTAGTTGATTGGGGCTGGGTTGATAATTATCAAGAATTATTTAGTCTATCTAATTTTCGCAATGAATGGGTAGAGCAGCCAGGATTTGGCCCTAAGTCTGTCGATAAACTTTTAGCAACAATTGATGAAGCACGAAACTGTGAATTATGGCAATTTATCGCTTCTTTAAGTATCCCTCTTATTGGCACGACATATGCGAAAGAAATTGCTAAAAGATGTAATGATTGGTTTAGTTTTCGTGAATGTATTGAAAAAAATTATGACTTTACAACTTGGGATAGATTTGGATATGAAATAAATGATTCTATCCATAATTTTGATTATAAAGAA
>CACZPQ010000055.1 GCA_902783185.1 uncultured Erysipelotrichaceae bacterium | reverse complement strand
TCAAGAGCTGAATTTAGACTATTATTAAGATCTGATAATGCAGATTTAAGATTAAGAAAATATGGATATTCTGTTGGTTTAATTGATGATAAACAAATGAATAAATTAGAACAAAAAATTAATAATATAGATTCTTTAATTGAATATATGAAGAATACTAAATTAAAAATAACTCCTGAAATTAAGGAAAAGTTTATAAATAATAATCTTAACATACCTTCATCATCATTATCTTTGGAACAATTAATAAAAAGACCAGAAATATCAATGGAATTTCTATCAAGTGTTATAGATATTCCTTTTGATGAAGATATAAAAGAACAAGTAACTATTAATTTAAAATATGAAGGGTATATTAAAAAAGCAATTAAAGAAGCAGAAAAATTATTAAACTTAGAAAAAAAACAAATACCAAAGGATATTGATTACGATAAAATAAAAAATATTGCCAGTGAAGCAAGACAAAAGTTAAAAGAAGTAAAACCAACTACAATTGCTCAAGCAATAAGAATAAGTGGTGTTAATCCAGCTGATATTTCTATTTTATCCGTTTATTTAAAAAGGGAGTATCCAAATAATGAATAGGGAAGAATTTATTAATGAATTAAAAAAAATAAATATTGTATTAAATGAAGATCAAATAAAAAAATTAGAAATATATAAAGACTTTCTAATTAAATATAATAATCATACTAATTTAACTAGGATAATAAATGAAGAAGACATATATTTAAAACATTTTTACGATTCTTTAACTATAGTTAATTATGTAGATTTTAATAATATAAATAATATATTAGATATAGGAACAGGAGCTGGTTTTCCTGGAATGGTATTAAAAATTGTATTTCCTAGAATTAATGTTACTTTATTAGATTCTAATAATAAAAAAATTACTTTTTTAAAAGAATTAAAAGAATTATTAAATATTAATGTAGAATTAATAAATGATAGAGCAGAAAACTATATTAAGAATAAAAGAGAATATTATGATTTAGTTGTATCAAGAGCGGTTGCCCCTCTTCCTATATTACTAGAGTTAACTATTCCATTTGTTAAAGTTAATGGTTTATTTATATCAATGAAAGCTAATGTAGAGGAAGAATTAGAAAATTCGAAAAATACCCATAAAATACTTGGGGCTAGTATTAAATCTATAAATAAGTTTAATTTAATTAAAGAAAACTCACTTAGAACTATAATTATTTATAAAAAAAATAGTAAAACTGATGGAAAGTATCCTAGACTATATGATAAAATAAAGAAGAAACCATTATAAAAGGAAGTGATAAGTATGAATTCAATAAAAAGAAGATTAGCTATATCTTTAATTATTGCTTCATTATCACTTACTTATTATAAATATGATTATGAATATAATCCAGATTATGAAATTCTAGATGATACTGAACTAGCTTATGGAAGATATTCTAATGGACTTGTATATATAGGAGATTCTTCATATTTGTGTGATTTAAGCTATATAAATAGTAATGATATCATTATTAATGATAATAATGAAGAAATAACTATATATTCTTCTTATAAAATTACTGATAAAGAACAAAGAAATGAAATTATTAATATATTAAAGAATTATGAAGTAAAGAATAGTACATATAATAATAGATCTATTGAATCAATGAGAATGGAATGGTTTATTCATAATTTATTATATAATTGTCATATAAAAAGAGAAAGAACAAAAGATGTAGATTTTGAAAACAATGAAGAAAAATACTACAATAAAAAAATTCTTTCTAAAATATTTAAAATATAAACACTTATAAATATTATTTATAAGTTTTTTATTGCAAAAATTAGCAATATAATGTATTATTATAATAGGGTAAAATAGGAAAAGGGGCTGTAAAATTATGCAAATGGAAAGTCAAGTTATCCAAGTTAATTTAGATGACATAATTCCAAATAGATTTCAACCTAGAATAGCATTTGATGAAAAAGCATTGAATGAACTTGCTGCATCTATTAAAGAACATGGAGTTATTCAACCTTTAGTATTAAGAAAACTTGGTAAAAAATATGAAATAATTGCTGGAGAAAGACGTTATAAAGCATCTATTATGGCAGGTCTTGAAACAGTTCCAGCAATAATATCTAATATTGATGATAACAAATCTGCAGAAGTAGCTCTTGTTGAAAACATTCAAAGAAAAGATTTAACTGCTATTGAAGAAGCAAGGAGTTATAAAAATCTTTTAGATAAAGGATATTTAACTCAAGAACAATTAGCAAAAAAAATGGGGCTTTCTCAATCAGCTGTTTCCAATAAATTAAGATTATTAAATTTAGATAATAAGGTTCAACAAGCTTTACTTGATAATAAAATATCTGAAAGACATGCTAGATCCTTACTAAAAGTTCCTAGTGGGGAAGAACAACAGAAAATGTTAAATAGAATTATTAAAGAAAGATTAACAGTTAAACAATTAGATGAAATAATAAAAAAAGAATATAGTAGTGATGAAAATGATGGTGGAGATGTACCTTTAGTTAAAACTCCAAACATTGATGAAATAAAAGAACAAGCTACTGATATTAATCAAAAAAATGAAAAAAATATAGCTAATATGCTAGTTTCGGAGGATACTATGACTGAATATAGTGAAGATTTATCAAATCAAAATTTAAATAATAATGTAAATGAAATAAATAATAATCCATCACCAGTAGATGCACCAGCAATGCCTACGGATACAGCAACAAATGTAAACCCATTTGCTGCACCTGTTATGGATAATAATCAAGAAGTACTAAAAGCTGTGCCACCTACAAGTAACAAATTTTTTAATCCACTAGAGGACTCACCAGTTACAATGGACAATTTAAATCCATTTGCTAATGATGCTAGTTTTTCAGTAGATCAAACTCCTGCACAAGATAGTGAAGTTGAAATATTTGATGTTCCTAATACTAATACTGCTGTAAATTCAGAACCTATTTCAACAGAACCTGTAAATAATATGAATCAAGTTAATAATGATATGTCTACACCTGTAGATAATAGCAATATTATAAATACACCTATAAATAATGTTACATCTAATCCTACTGATATTAATAGTAATCCTATTTCTCAAGAACCAACTCCAAATATAATGAATGAATTAAATCCTAATAATAAATTCTTTCAACCAATTCAAGAACAATCAGGTTCAAATATGTCTATTGATAGTGATATGTATACTGTTCCATCACCAGTTAACCCAATGGATAATGTTGATGGTTTAGTTAATGGACATCCTCAAATTGATGAACAAACTGAGAGTCTATCATTAGGAGAAGCTATTAATGGAATAAGAGAAATGGTTTCAGATTTAAATAATAAAGGATTAAATGTTAATATTGATGAAGCAGATTTGGAAGCTTCATATCAAATGAATATTTCAATAATGAAATAAATACCACAAATGTGGTATTTTTTTTATTCTTCTATTTGTTCTTTACTAACATATTCATCCTTAGCTTCTTCTGATCCTTTAACAAAATAATATATAAAGACATGAGATTGATCTTTTGGTTCTTGTCCTGTAATAGCATCAAGTGGAACAGCAATAACATTACTAGGCTGTTCATACCAGTTACTTTCCTTATCTTTTAAATATTTTTCCATAGTATCAACCCAAATATTTTTTGATATTACATTATCTTTTACTGCAACTTCTTTATTATCATCATAACCATTCCATACTAACATTAAAGCATCAGGATTATATCCAATCATCCAATAATCAGTTCCAGATGAACCTGTTTTCATAGCATATTTTCTACTAATTTTTGATGCGAGTGACATAATGGTTGGATTATTATAATCTTTAAATGCACTATTATAAGTTGATGTTAATAATTCATTAAGGATAAAAGTATAATTTCCATTTAATACTTGTTCATTTTTTTGTTTCTTTTCATATAATACATTACCATTTAAATCTTCTACTTTAGTAATAAAAGATAAATCTCTTTTAAAACCACCACTTGCAAGTGTTGTATATCCTCTAGCAAAATCAAGCATTGATAATTCATTTGTTCCAAGTGGAAGTGATGCCACTGGATCTAATTCTTTTTTAATTCCCATTCTACTAGCTGTATCAACAAGTGTATCTTCTCCTAAAAAAAGATGAGTTTTTACTGCATATATATTATCAGAATAGGATATTGCTGCAGCCATTGTTATTTCCTTATTTGCATATTTTTCATTATAATTTTGTGGTGAATAAGATTGTTTGTTTGAGAACATAAATGTTGTTGCTTCAGATAGAAATGTAGATGCTCCTGTCATTCCATTTTCTAATGCTGCATAGTATAGTATTGGTTTCATAGTTGATCCAACCTGTCTTTCAGAATATAATGCTCTATTATATTGACTTTTTGCATAATTAGTTCCACCAATTAATGCTTTAATATTACCATTATGAGGATCAACTATTATACTAGCAACTTGCATATCACTATCCTTCATATTTTTTTTAACTGCTTCTTCCAAATCTTGTTGAGCCTTTATATTTAGTGATGTGTATATTCTTAAACCACCAGTTTCAATTAATCTTTTAGGAACGCTATTTATGGATTCTAATTCATCTTTAACTGCATCTTGATAATACATAATGTTTGATAATGAATTATCTTCCTTTTCTCCATAAATATTAATTGTATTTTTAAATAAATTATTTTTATCATCTTCGCTTATCATATTATTATTAACCATTGATTTAGCAACAATTTTTGCTCTATTAATTGCATTATCATAAGATGATACAGGGTTATAGTTACTCGGACTTTTAGGTATTCCAGCCAATATCATTGCTTCTTCCATTGTTAAGTCTTTTGCACTTTTATTAAAATAATATTCTGATGCATTTTCTATTCCATAATTTCCTTGTCCAAAGTTTATGGTATTTAAATATCCTTCAAGTATTTCATCTTTTGAAAAATGCATTTCTAGTTTTAAAGTCAACCATGCTTCTTCTAATTTTCTTGACCAGTTTTTATCAAAATCTAAATATAAGTTCTTAACATATTGTTGGGATATAGTAGATGCACCACCCATTATCTGTTTATTTTTCATATTAACAAACATAGTTTTTGCTATTCTTAAATAATCAAAACCTTTATGTTTATAAAAATTTTTATCTTCAATACTAATTATTGCTTCTTTCATATTATCTGAAATATCATCTAAACTAACCCATTTATTGGTTCCTGAACCTTGATATACTATATTTCTTTCATCATCATAGATATAATATTGTCCAGTAGTTTTTATATCTAATACGGGACTAAAATATGCTATAGTATATAATGATATAATTCCTATAAATCCAAGTATTAAAAGTATTATATTTATCTTTATTAATTTTTTTATTACTTTCATTTACTACCACCTTTATTAATATGAAAAAAATTTAAAAATTTATGTAGTCATTTTATATATGTTATGCTATAATGATTTTTGTAAAAATTAGTAGGTGATTATTATCGAAAAAACATTAGATTTTAAATTATTAAAAAATAATAATTTAATAATTGATAAAAATACTATTGCATATTCTAAAAAAAATGATAGAATATTGTTCGAGCTTGATGATAATACTTTTAGTATTTTAATTGATGAAAATCAATTTGAATTAGAAAAGGAAAATGATGATAGTATATTTAAAATAGGTAATAATAATGCTTCAATATATTTAAAAGAAAAGGATTTATTATTTCCAATAAATATTGAAGATTATAAATTAAATATTATTGATAATAAATATGTTATTAAATATCAGCTTGAAAGTGATGATGAACATACTACGATAGAAATCATATTATAGTTAATAACTATTAGGAGGAATTATAATGAAATTAAAAAAACTATCTAAAGAAGAATTAGAAGCTATGGGTTATGATGAAATAGCTTATAAAATATTTGAAGAAGAAAAGAAAAAAATGAAATTACCTGTATTATTTAAAAAAATATGTGATTTATTAGAATTAGATGATGCAGAATATGAAGAAAGAATTGGAGATTTCTTTCAATTAATATCAAGAGATCAAAGATTTACTATGTTAGAAAATGGTTTTTGGGATTTAAAAGAAAAATATAAATCACAAGTTATTATGCATGAAGAAGAAGAGGAAGTTGAAGAAGAAACTGAAGATGATGTTGATATAACTGAAGAAAACAAAGAAGAAGATTCTACATATTATGATGAAGATAGTGAAGATGATGATGTAGAAGAAGATGACTTAAAAGATTTAGTTATTATTTCTGATGAAGATGAAGATGAAGCAAACCTTAGTTAATTAGTTTGCTTTCTTTAATTTAATAAAGGAGATGATATTATGAATGAAAGATTAGAAAATATTAAGAAAAAATATGAAGAACTAACAATTGAACTAACAAAACCTGAAGTATTATCTGATTTTAATAAGTTAAAAAAACTATCTAAAGAACAAAAAGATTTAGAAGAAATAGTTTTAAAATATGATGAATATAAAAAATGTGAACAAGATATAAAAGAAGCTAAAGAATTAATAAATGATCCTGAAATGCATGACTTTGTTGTTGAAGAATTAGCAAATAAGGAAGAAGAACTACCTAAATTAGAAAAGGAACTAGAATTATTATTGCTTCCTAAAGATCCTAATGATGAGAAAGACATTATTATGGAAATTAGAGGTGCTGCTGGTGGTGACGAAGCTAATATCTTTGCTGGTGATTTATTTAGAATGTATTCAAAGTATGCAGAAAAGCAAGGATGGAATATTGAAGTCCTTCATGAGGTTCCTGGTGAAGCAGGGGGATATGCTCAAGTAGAATGTATTATTAAAGGAGATAGCGTATATTCTAAGTTAAAATATGAGAGTGGTGCTCATCGTGTACAAAGAGTACCTGAAACTGAATCAGGTGGTAGAGTACATACATCTACTGCAACAGTAGTAGTAATGCCAGAAGTAGATTTACAAGATATAGAAATAAAAGAATCAGATCTTAAAATAGATGTTTATCATTCATCTGGTGCTGGTGGACAATCGGTTAATACATCTAATTCTGCAGTTCGTATTACTCATATTCCTACTGGAACAGTAGTTACTTGTCAAATTGAAAGAAGTCAACTTAAAAATAAAGAAAAGGCTATGCAAATGTTAGCTACTAAACTTCATGATGAGGCAGAAAGTAAATATAATTCTGAAGTAGGTGCCGAAAGAAAGAGTAAAGTAGGTACTGGTGATAGATCTGAAAAGATAAGAACATATAATTATCCACAAAATAGAGTAACCGATCATCGTATTAATTTTTCAATTATGGAACTAGATAAAGTAATGGAAGGTGATTTAGAACCTGTTATTGAAGCATTAATCACTGAGGATCAAAGACTAAAATTAGAGGGTAATTAATGTTTGATAAGTATTCTAAAGAAGATTTAAAATTATTAAAAAATTTATATCCTAATAATTATGATGAACAAATAGAAAAATTAAAAAATGATTATCCTATTCAATATTTAATTGGTTATGTTAATTTTTATGGATATAAAATAAATGTTAATGAAAATGTTTTAATTCCAAGATTTGAAACAGAATATTTGGTTGATGATACAATTAATTTAATAAAAAAATATATAAAAGAACCAACTATTATTGATATTGGTACAGGTTCTGGATGTATTGCTATTTCTTTAGCAAAAGAATTAAATACCAGTGTTGATGCTTTAGACATTTCAAGTAATGCTATTAAATTAGCTAAGGAAAATGCAATTTTAAATAATGCAAATATAAATTTTATTTGTGAAGATATAAAAAACTATATATCTAATAAAAAGTATAATGTATTAATATCTAATCCTCCATATGTTAATATAAATAGTTATGTAGATAATGAAACTAAATATGAACCACAAAATGCTATTTTTGCAAATGATAATGGATTAGAGTATTATAAAATAATATTAGATAAATCTAAGGATTTATTAGATGATACAAACATAATTGCATTTGAAATTGGAGATAACCAAGCAAATGATATTATAAATATAATTAAATTATATTATCCAAAAGCAAATATAATAACTAAGAATGATTTAAATAATTTAAATAGATATATTTATATAATAAATGAATAATATATCAAATAATCACTCAATATTAAATTGGGTGATTTTTAATGAAAAAATTAATAATAGTGTTATTTATAATATCTTCAATATATTTAATATGTAATAGAAATGATATAGTAATTCCTAAAGATGCTATTAGATTTAGAATAATTGCTAATTCTAATTCTTTAAATGATCAAAATCTAAAAAAGACGATAAAAAATGATTTAATAAATAATGTATTTCCAAATATTAAAACTAAGGAAGATATAAAGAATAATTTATCATATATAGATAAAAGACTAAAAGAATATAATGTAAAATATAATATTAATTATGGAATGAATTATTTTCCTGAAAAAGAATACAAAGGAATTAAATATCCTAAAGGTAATTATGAATCGTTAGTAATTACATTAAATGAAGGAATGGGAGATAATTTTTGGTGCGTAATGTATCCGCCACTATGTTTAATTGATGATAATAATACTAATAATGTAGAATATAAAGTATTAGCAAAAGAAATTATAGACAATTATAAAAAATAATGTTAATAAATGTAAAGTTTTTAATAAAAATTTGATTAGTCTTTGCATATAATTTATAATAAAAGTACAAGATGAAAGGAATTACTTAAATGGCGAAGATTATTATTGAAGGAAATCATGTTCTTGAAGGAACAATAGAAATAAGTGGTGCAAAAAATAGTGCTGTAGCATTAGTACCAGCATCTATTTTATCTGATGGTAAAGTAACAATAGATAATATTCCAAATATATCTGATATTAAGGCATTGAATGAAATATTAGAGTATTTAGGTGCAACTGTTGAAAGAAAAGATGCTACAATTACTATTGATTCATCCACAATTGAAAATAAAGAAATACCAGAAAAAATATCTAAGAAGTTAAGAGCGTCTTATTATTTTATGTCTGCACTTTTAGGTAAGTATAAAAAAGTTGAAATGTTTTTTCCTGGAGGATGTAAGATAGGTTCAAGACCAATAGATCAAACATTAAAGGCTTTTAAATTATTGGGTGCTAATGTTGTAGAGAAAGATAATAAATATATTATAACTGCAGATGAATTAATAGGTAATACAATATATTTAGATATGCCATCTGTTGGTGCAACAATTAATACAATATTAGCATCTTGTAAGGCTAAAGGAACAACTATAATTGGTAATGCTGCCAAAGAACCTGAAATTGTAAATGTTGCAACTTTCTTAAATCAAATGGGGGCACATATTAGAGGTGCTGGTACTTCAGAAATAACAATTGAGGGTGTAGATAAATTAGGTAGTTGTTATACAGAAGTAATTCCAGATAGAATTGAAACCGGTACTTATTTAATTGCTGGTGCTTTAATGGGAAATAATTTAAGAATAGAAAATGTTATACCTGATCATGTAGAATCATTAACATCTAAATTAATTGAGATGGGTGTACCTCTAATAATAAAACCATCTACTATAATAGTTTCAAAAGTAAATCATTTAAAACCAGTAAATATTAAAACTCTAGGATATCCTGGTTTTCCAACTGATTTACAACAACCAATAACTACTTTATTAACTAAATGTAGTGGTAAATCTACTTTAATTGAAACAATTTATGAAAATAGATTTCAAAATGTATTTTATTTAAATAAAATGGGAGCTAATATTGATATTAAAGGAAACTTAATAGAAATTAATGGTCCATCAAAATTAGTTGGAACACAAGTAACTGCTACTGATTTAAGAGCCGGTGCATGTTTAATTTTAGCTGCACTATCAGCTACTGGAACTACAACAATTAATGAGATTGAGCATGTTTTAAGAGGTTATGAAAACATTGTTGAAAAATTGAGTAATGTTGGTGCTAAAATATCATTAGTGGAATAAAATAGTATTAAATACTATTTTTTATTTGGAAGTGAATATAATGAAGATAAAAATTATTCTATTAATATTAATATCATCATTTATAATTTATATAACATATAATCATACTTATAAAAAAACAATTAATATAGTTTCTATTAATAGTTTATATGAAAAAGAAAACTATAATGTATATATATCTAGTTTATTAAGTAAGTCAAAATTAAATTATAATTATAATATAGATTTTACAAAAGATAATATGGAAATAGAGAATTTACTTAGTAAAATAGAAAATAATGATAAGGATATTCAAGCAATATTACATAAAGCAGATGCTATTATATTATCTATTGGAAATATAGATTATAAAAATGAAGATTTAAAAACCATTATTACAGAATTAGATGCATTATTTAAACGAATAAGATTAATAAATAAAAAACAAATATACTATGTTAGTCCAGTAATTATAAAAAATACTAATCATATAAAGGAAACATGCCATAAATATAATATAATATTTTTAAATGGTTCATCTTTTAGAAATAAAAACAATCTATTAGCTCAATTATTATTTAAAAAAATAGAAAGTGTATATAATCAATAAAAATATTAATTAAAAGTTGATTTATTTATAAAATATGCTATAATATTTCAGGTAAATCAATTACTATGTTTATTAGGTAAACATGGCGAAAGGAGTTAATATTATGAAAAAGGATATTCATCCAACAATGTATGATACTGAAGTTGAATGCGTTTGTGGTGCTAAATTTACTGTTAGATCTACAAAAGAAAAGATTCATTGTGAAGTTTGTTCTGAATGTCATCCATTCTATACTGGAGCACAAGGAAGAGCTAAAAAAGCTGGTACAATTGAAAAATTCAACAAAAAGTATGGTTTTAAAGATGCAAAATAATACTGCAAAAATGCAGTTTTTTTGTTATAATAAATTAATTGGAGGTAAGGTTATGAATTGTACACAAACTAGTAATTTAGAAGATATAATATCAGTGAACAATAAAAATTCAGATATTTTTTATAAAAATATAGGTGATATTATAACTATTGAAGAAAGAGAATACATTAAATCTTTAATTATAAAAAGTTGTAATAATTGTGCAAACATGAGTTGTAGAGTAGAAAATTATGATAAACCAGTAAGTGATTGTTTTGGTTGGGAAAATAATGTCGAAGTAGGAAAATATAAAGTATTAAAACTTAATAAATAATTACTATAGAGTTTAATTTACTATGATATAATGATAATAGAAAGAGGGAAAGTATATGAGTATATATATTGCATCTGATCATAGAGGAGTTTCTTTAAAAGAATATTTAGCTAATGAATTATCTAAAGAAGAAAGTATTGTAAAAAGTAGAATTGAAAATACTTCAGAGGATGATTATCCAGATTTTGCCTTTGATGTTTGTTCTCATATGTCTAAAGAAAATGACTTAGGTATACTTATTTGTGGTACTGGAATTGGAATTTCTATCGCAGCAAATAAAGTTAAAGGTATTAGATGTGCTAGAGTTTTGTCTTTAAATGACGCAAAGTATTCAAAAGAACATAATCATGCTAATGTTATTGCTTTACCTGCTGATATGGATTATCAAGAGGCATTACAAATAGTATTGGAATTTATTAATTCAAAAGAATCTAATGAAGATAGACATGTTAGAAGAGTTAATAAAATTACTATGTATGAAAATGGTGAATATAATGAATTATAAATTAATACTTTATATCATATCTGTTCTTTTATCAACATATACTTTATCAAGTATAAATTTCAATAATTTTTTTAAGAAGAATAAAGTTATTGAATCAAGAATATTTATATTAATGTTAAGTTTTATTATGGGTTATTTATTAACTAACTTTATAGTTGATTTTATTGAAGTATCTAGTATTTTATAGGAGATATTTATGAAAAATAAACTATTATTATTAATAATTATTATGTTACTCCCTTTTGCTATATTTATAAATACGAAGGATAACGATAATAATATTGAGGATACTGAAGAAGTAAAAGAAATAGTAGTTAATTTAAGTAAAGATAATGAAATAATAAAATTAAGTTTAAATGATTATTTAATTGGAGTAGTAGGACAAGAGATGCCTGCTTCTTTTAATATTGAGGCACTAAAAGCCCAAGCAATTGCAGCAAGGACCTTTGCTTATAATTATATGAATGATGATGTTATTAATATTAAAGAAACTGCCCAAAGTTATATAAGCATAGATAAAATGAGAGAAAAATGGGGTAGTGATTATGAAACCTATTATAATAAAATAAAATCAGCAGTATTAGATACAAATAATTTAGTAATAAAATATGATGATAATATAATTAAATCTTATTATTATGCGATTAGTAATGGTAAAAGTGAAGATTCAATTGCTGTATTTAATGAAGAATTACCATATTTAAAGGTTGTTGATTCTAATTTTGATGAAGAAGTAAAAAATTTTGAAGTAACTACCTCTTTTACTAGTGATAATTTTTGTAATTTATTAAGTATTAATCCTTGTAGTATTGATATAGGTAATATTATTAGAGATGATAGTAATAGGGTATCTAAAATTATAATTAATAACAAAGAGTATTTAGGAACTGATATTAGAAAGCTGCTTAGTTTAAGATCAACTGATTTTGAAATTAAACTATTAGATAATTCTGTTGAAATTATAACAAAGGGATATGGTCATGGCGTTGGAATGAGTCAATATGGTGCTAATTATTTGGCAAATAATGGTTATAGTTATGAAGAAATATTAAAATATTACTATAAAGATGTTGAAATAAAAAATTATTAGTATAATTTACAAATAATTGTTCAAACTTTTAATAGGAAGGTGAACAATTGTGAAAGAAAAGAAATTAAGATTAAGAGGATATGTTATTCCAACAATTTGTACAGTGTTAATTTTAGCAATATTTTATAGTGGTTATAAAATATGGGAATTAGTAGATAATACTAATATTGATAGTTATGCTCCAGTAGATTATATTAATAAGTCTACATCTGAAAGGGTATATCCAACTATATCAGTACCAGAAGAAATAATAAAACCTTATGTTGATGATGCAGTAACTGTTTCAATACCATATTATAATATAAACGGAACTGATCAAGAACAGCAAAATTCATTAATATATTATGAAAATATATATATGCAAAATACTGGTGTAATGTATGTTAATGATAATGAATTTAATGTAGTTGCAGTGCTTGATGGAAAAGTAAAAAATATT
The DNA here is from genome assembly GCA_902783185.1 of uncultured Erysipelotrichaceae bacterium. Lineage (GTDB taxonomy): Bacteria > Bacillota_I > Bacilli_A > RF39 > UBA660 > RUG12834. The sequence goes on along the minus strand of CACZPQ010000055.1, from coordinate 4,657 downwards.
AAAGATGATAATATAATGGGTAAAATTGTTGAAATTGAACATTCTAATAATCTTGTTACTATTTATCAAAGTTTAGCAAGTACAAATTTAAGTGTTGGTCAAGAAGTAAAACAAGGAGAAATACTAGGACTTTCTGGTAAGAATGAAATAGTAGATAGTGGAAAGTATGCATTACACTTTGAAGTATATAAAAATGGAGAATTAATTAATCCTGAAGATTTCTATAAATTAACTGTTAGTGAATTAAATGAATAACATAATTTGTTACTTTAATTCTAATTATGTAGATATAAATAAAAATGGTAAATTAATACACATTATATCTAAGTCTATTGAAAAAGGGGATATAGTTAATAAAGAATTATTTATAAAAGATATTAAAGAAAAGAAAATATTTTCTAATATTGTAACTACTAAAATAGATATTTATTTAAATCATTTAATTAGTGAAAAAGATATTATGTATTATAAATCGGTATTTGAAGATTTAAATTGTAACATAATAAATATATATGATACAACTAAAAAAATTGTTAGTCCAACTTTGATTAATTCATCTAATATATATATATTATATTTCAAGAATAAGTATTATAAAGTTATACCTGAGCTATTAAATGATTATTTAAAATTATATAAAATAAACGAATTAAGAGTGATATCTAATGTAAAAATACCAAGTAATAATAATGTAAAATATTATTATTATAACTATGAAAATGATTATTTTATTTAAGAGATACTATAATAGTATCTTTTTTGTATTTTTATAACAAATATTTATTATTATATGTTATAATAAAATAACAAGTTGAGGTGAATGCACAATGAAAGTAATTTTATTACAAGATGTAAAAAAACAAGGAAAAAAAGATGACATAATTGATGTATCTGATGGTTATGCTAATAATTTTTTAATTAAAAATAAATTAGCCGTACCAGCTTCAACTAAAGCAAAAGAAATTCTTAAAGATGAACAAGATGATAGAATGAAGAAAGAAGAAGAATTTATAGCTGAATGTAATAGTTTAAAAAATAAGATAATAAAAGAAAAGATTGAATTTACTGTTAAAACAGGAGTTCAAGATAAAGTATTTGGTAATATATCTATTAAACAAATACATAAAAAATTAATTGATTTAGGATATAATATTGATAAAAAATGTATTCATATTATTAATCCTATTGATACTTTAGGTTTAAATCAAGTAGAAATAGAATTACATAAAAAAGTTAAGTTTAATATTAATATATTATTAAAAAAGTAAGGAGGTAAACATATGCCAGTTAGAAAGATGCCACAAAATTTAGAAGCTGAAATGTCTGTATTAGGAGTAGCATTTCTTGATAATAAAGATTCATTATCAAAAATATGTGAAGAACTAACTGCGGATATGTTTTATTCTGATCAAAATAAAAAATTATTTGAAACATTAAAATCGATGTATGAAAATAAAATTCCTATAGATATTACTACAATAACTGAGGAATTAGATAAGAAAAAGAATTTAGCTGCTATTGGTGGCTTGGAATATATATCTGAGGTTATTGATTCAGTTGCCACTGCATCCAATTTAGATTATTATATTAGTACTGTTAAGGAAAAAGCTTTAGTAAGAAATTTAATTGATACTGCAACTGATATTGTTACATCTGCTTATGAAGAAACTGATAATGTAACTGGTTTATTAGATAATGCAGAAAGAAATATTTTAAATGTTGTTAGATCAAGATCTACTTCTGAATTTGCACCTATTAGTGAAGTTTTACAAAGGGCTAGAGAACAATTAGATTTTCTTGCTCATAATAAATCAAATATTTCTGGAGTTACTTCAGGATTTAGAACTTTGGATAATGCTACATCAGGATTTCATGAAGGTGAGTTAATTATTATTGCAGCCCGTCCAGGTATGGGAAAAACTGCTTTTGCTTTAAATATAGCTACAAGTGCTGCAAAAGATAATCCTAAGGCTGTTGCAATATTTAATTTAGAAATGACTGCTGAACAATTAGTAAATCGTATGATTAGTGCTAAAGGTGCTATTGAAGGTAAAAAACTACAATCTGGACAATTAGCAGGTAGTGATTGGAATAGATATAATGAAGCTGTTTCAGCATTATCTAGTACTAACATTTATATTGAAGATAATGCATCAATTACAGTTAACGATATTCGTGCTAAGTGTCGTAGACTTGCTCAAAGTCCACAAGGTTTAAGTCTAGTTGTAATCGATTATTTACAGTTGGTTACATTAGGTGGTAAACGTCCTGATTCACGTCAACAAGAAGTACAAGAAATTTCTAGAGCATTAAAATTAATGGCTTTGGAATTAAAGGTTCCTGTAATAGCTTTAGCACAATTATCAAGATCCGCTGAAAAGAGAGATAAATCTGAACCTATGCTTGCAGATCTTAGAGAATCTGGATCTATTGAACAAGATGCTGATATAGTAATGTTTATAAATAGAGAAGATTATTATAAAGCTAAGGGAGAAATTGATAAAGATAGTACTTCTGAAACAGATATTATTATTGCAAAGCATAGAAAAGGTGGAGTAGGTAAATTTAAGCTAATGTTCCAACCTAAATTTATGAATTTTGTTGAAATAGCAAGAGATAAGGAAAGTGAATAAGAATGAAAACTAAAAAAACTAATACAGTTGCTATTATCATTACATTAATACTAGCTATATTTGTTTTTCTAGTGGGGTTTACAAATAAAAAGTTTGAATTTTTACCATTAAAATATCAAATATATTTAGATGGTAAATCTATTGGTGTAATAAATGATAGTAAAGAATTATATGCACTAATTAATAAAGAGCAATCTCAGATAAAAGATCAATATAATGTTGATCAAGTTTATCCTCCAAAGGGTTTTGAAATAGAAAAGTATGTATCTTATGATAATAATATAAATTCAGTGAATGAAATATATGATCAAATTAAAAATTCTAAGGATTTTACTATTAAAGGATATACTGTGACTATTTCTACTCCTGGTTCTGATACTGAGGAAGCAAAGGTAAAAACAAGAATTAATATTTTAGATAAAAGTGTTTTTGAGGAATCTATCAATAAGCTTATTAATTCTTTTATTCCAAAAGATAAATATGATGCTTATATGAATGATAGACAACCTGAGATAAAAGAGACTGGATCTTTAATTGAAAATATATATTTTAATGAAAATATTACAATTAAAGAGGCATATTTAAGTGTTGAAGATAAAATTTTTACTGATAGTGAAACATTAACTAAATATTTAATGTTTAGCGACGAAAATGCTAGTCAAGATTACGTTGTAAAAAAAGGTGATACTATAGCTAGTATCGCTGAAGCAAATGAACGTAATACAAACGAATTTTTAGTTGCTAATCCTAAGTTTAAAAATGCTAATAATTTATTAGCTGTTGGAGAAGTTGTTAATGTTGCCTTAATTAAACCTGTTGTAACGTTAACGTATGATGAATATGTTGTTGAAGATACTGAGGTAAAATATGATACTGAGGTAAAATATGATAGTTCTAAATCTTCAAGTTATAGAAAAGTTGAAGTAGAAGGAAAAAATGGTATTCAAAGAGTTGCAAAACATGTTCAAGTATCTAATGGTGCAATTTCTGAAGGTGGAGTTATAGATAAAGATAATACATATATGATTAGAGATGTAGTTAACGAAGTAATTACAAGAGGTAATAAATCATATAATCCTGGTAATATGGGAGTTTATGTAGATGATGGTACTAACTGGGCTTGGCCAACAAATTATCCTTATATTTTATCATCTCCATATGGATGGCGTTGGGGTACTATTCACAATGGACAAGATATTACTGGTACAGGATATGGATCACCAATTTATTCTATAGGATCTGGCGTTGTTAGATGGGCTGGTTATGGTGGATATGGTGGTAGATTAGCTGGTATGAATGTTGTTATTGAACACCCAAATGGATATTGGTCTATGTATGCACATCTATCTAATGTATATGTTAGCGAAAATCAAACAGTTTCCAGAAAGCAAAAGATCGGAGCTATGGGACATACTGGATATGCTACTGGTACACACTTGCACTTATCTGTTGTTGATGGAGAACCATATAATGGTGGTAGATTCTTTGATCCAATGAAATTATGGAGTAAATAAAAAAGAAACTTAATGTTTCTTTTTATTTTAGTTTTATTATAGACATATCACTATACATATTGTTTAAATTATATAGTATTAATATATTATTAATGCTCTTTTCTTTAATATAATCACTTACATTTTTTGGATAATATCTTAAGTCTATTACATATGTTTTATTATAATGATCAACTATAAATGGAACAAATGCATTAGCATAACTATTTTTTATTATTAATATATTACTATCATCTTCTACAAATGTATTTTCTATTTCAATTAATGCATGATTATTATCTAAAAACATAGAGTATTTATCTTTTTTCTTTAAATAATCAAAATTATATAAGGAACTTGTAGTTTTATTTTCATATACATAATCTACTTTTAATGATCTTGGTCTTTCAAATATATATATATTATCTTTAGTTTGTGTTCCTAGTACTAAAGAAGATGATGTTCCTTGAAAGCTATCACTTACCTTTTTTATATTATAATCATTAATCGAATATGAGTCTTTATTTTTCG
>CACZPQ010000054.1 GCA_902783185.1 uncultured Erysipelotrichaceae bacterium | reverse complement strand
TGGCGTATTATTGGAGTAATGAATAATATAGAAAACTCAAGTGGACAAGTACAAAGTTTAGTAAAAATAATAAGAGACAAAAGATTAGGAAGTTTTTCATGGGATTCATCTGCTTCAGGAGTAAACAATGGCTGGGGAGTAAATGAATGGTCACAAGCAGATTTAATGCAAGAATTAAATAATGATTATTTAGGAAATGTAACAATAGGAACAGATGGAAAATGGTATACCGATAATAATAATGTCAAATCAACTATTATACCAAGTACAATAATAAGCAGTGAAACTCAAAACCAAATAGAAAGTGTCGTATGGAAAACAGGCTCACCAAATAATGATAATGGAACATTTGTTGATTTTAAGACAGATGTATTTACAACACAATATTCATATACACATGAAAGAGCAAATACGAATGGAAAAATATGTACATCAGGAGATTATTGTAATGACACAGTAACAAGAACAAGTAGTTGGACAGGAAAAGTAGGATTAATGTATCCAAGTGATTATGGATATGCAACAAGCGGAGGAAATGTAACGAATAGACAAACATGTTTAGGATTAGGATTAAATGGATGGAGTAATAATTGTAAATATAATGATTGGTTAATACCAGTACAGGGAGTTTGTACATGGACGTTATCACCCTTTACTAACTCGTCTTACTCTTATGCTGCTTTCGGTATCGATTTACAAGGTGGCGTCTATCCCACCGGTGCTGGACGTCCAGTTGACGTGTACCCGGTAGTTTTCCTTAAATCTACAATCTCCATCACCGGAGGTGATGGATCATCTACGAATCCATACACAATAGGATAAGATGAAGTAAATATCGTAAGGAAAATATAAAAACGAAGAGAAAAAACTTTCTAGTAGGCAAGGATTTCTTTTCAAGAAAGACTTGGTAAGGCAAAGTTAGAAATTATTAACAATGTTTATATAATAAGATAATCAAGCAAAAATGATTATCTTTTTCTTAACATTTTTTTGACATAATTCTATTGAAAAACGTAAAAAAATTAGATATAATAAGTATATATTAAGATAGGAGACGTATATTATGGCAAAGAAAAAGAAATTTAGTGATTTTATATTTGGTTCAGATTCTGATCAAGTAGAAACTGTTGAAGATGAATTTTATGCTGAACCAAAAGAAGAAGTTGCTAAAGGAAATGAAATGATTTTAATAGAACCAAGAGCATATTCTGAATCTCAACAAATTGCTGAACATTTAAAAAAGAGAAATAGTGTTGTTGTTAATTTAAAAAGAGTTACATCAGATCAAGCTAAAAGAATTATTGATTTCTTATCTGGTTGTATTTATGCAATTGGTGGTTCAATGGAAAAAGTTGGAATTGGAATTTATTTATGTGCACCAAATAATGTAAATGTACAAGGTAAAATATCTGATGATAATGATAAATCAAAAGAAAATGTTGAAGACGAAGTAGAGTGGTAAATATAAAGTAGGTGATTAACTCATGCAAAAATTTAGTACTTCATTAGGTGGTTATAATAAGTATGAAGTAAATAAATTTGTTAGTGATGTTACAAAAAATTACGAAGATGTTTTAAATAAACTTAAAAGTGCAGATTTAGAAGTTGAAAGATTAAAACAAGAATTAGTAAAGTACAAAAATCTTGAAAATACTCTAAATAGAGCTATTATGATAGCTAATGATACTGCAAATCAAGTTAGAAAATCATCTCGTGATGAAGCTGATAACATTATTAACGAAGCTAGGCGTAATGCATCTAGAATTGTTAATGATGCACTAATTAAAGCTGAAAAAGCTGAAAATGACGCAGAAACTTTAAAAAGAAGAATAGAAATATATAAAAGAAGAGTAAAACAAGTAATAGATGAACAAAAAGAGTTAATCGATTCTATTGATACTATTGATTATTAAATTCACATATAGTGAATTTTTTATTTTTTAATCATATATTTTAATATGAAGAATATTAAAGAAAATTCATTATTAATAGTGGTAATAGTATTATCTTTATTTGGATTATTAATGATTTATTCGTCTTCTTATGTATGGGCAGAGTATAAGTATCATAATCCATATAAATTTTTAATTGCACAAGGTATATTTTTTATATTTGGCTTATTTTTAATATTTATACTTAAAAATATTGATTATCATAAATATGAAAAGTATGCCAATAAAATAATATTAGTATGTGCCATTCTTTTAGTATTAGTATTAATACCTGGTATAGGAAAAGTAAGAAATGGTTCACGTTCATGGTTTGGAATAGGACCTATAGGTATTCAACCATCTGAATTTTTAAAAATAGGTTTAACAATTTTTGTATCTAAATATTTAGCTAATAATGATAAAACAATAAAAGATATAAAAAAAGGTATATTTCCAATATTATTAGTTATATTCTTTTTCTTTGGTTTAATTATGTTAGAACCTGATTTTGGACAAGCAGTTGTAATAGTATTATCTTTAATATTATTAATATTTATTAGTGGTACTAAAATATCATTTTTTGTAAAATGTGCTTTACTTGGACTTTTAGGTGTTATTGGCTTAATAATTGTTGCACCATATCGTATGGCAAGAATAATATCTTTTCTAAATCCCTGGACAGATCCATTAGGTAGTGGTTTTCAAATAATACAAAGTTTATATGCAATTGGACCATCAGGATTATTAGGAAAGGGATTATTTAATTCTGTTCAAAAACATTTTTATCTTCCAGAACCACAAACAGATTTTATATTTGCTATTATTTCTGAAGAATTGGGTTTTTTAGGTGTTTTAATAGTAACAATACTATTTATGTATATATTTTATAAATCGATTAAAATATCTTTGTCTTGTAAAGATTTATTTGGTAAATATTTATCATTTGGATTATCTTGTCAAATATTAATACAAGCAGGACTAAATTTAGCAGTTGTAACAGGTTTGATTCCTGTAACTGGAGTCACACTTCCATTTATTTCGTATGGCGGATCATCTTTGTTAGTAAGTATGATAAGCATAGGTATTATCTTAAATATAGAAAAAATAACAAAAAAATGTAAATAAAATGTACAAATTTAAATTAAAAAAAAGGAAATAAGACTTTTACCTAGAATAATAATAGTAGAAGGAGATATTCTGCTATGAATGAATTAATGATAAAAGAAGATAAAAAAATAGAAAATATGATTTATGAAATTAGAGGAAAACAAGTAATGCTTGATTCTGATTT
>CACZPQ010000053.1 GCA_902783185.1 uncultured Erysipelotrichaceae bacterium | reverse complement strand
TGTCTTAATGCTTTATCTTTATTAAATACTTTCATATATACCATTCCTAGTATAATGATAGCATACTTTGACCCCCCCCCGCAAGGCAAAGTATCAAAAAAAAGGAACTAACTTTATTAGTTAATTCCATTTCCAATCCCTTATTTCATCCATATCCACACCTATATCTTTAGTATAGTTTTGATGTTCTATTAACTTCTTATTCATTAAGTCATAAAGATACGCACCTTCACTACCTAAATCAGGAACCATTTCAATTACTTTTTGTACTAAATGAAATCTATCTAATTCATTTTTAACACGCATATCAAATGGTGTTGTAATAGTACCTTCCTCTATATATCCTGCTACATGCATATTATGATTAAATCTATTATAAGTTAATTCATGAATTAATTTAGGATATCCGTGATATGCAAATACTATAGGTTTATCTTTTGTAAATAATAAATCATATTCTTCATTAGATATACCATGTGGGTGTCTAGAATCTAATTTCATTAAATCCACTACATTAATAAATCTAACTTTTAATTTAGGTAAATATTTATTTAATATTTTAGTTGCTGCCAGTGCTTCAACTGTTGGAGTATCTCCAGCACTAACCATTACTACATCTGGGTTTGTATCTCTATCATTACTTGCAAATGGCCATATACCTAAACCTTTTGTACAATGTTTAATAGCTTCATCCATAGACAACCATTGATAAGATGGATGCTTTGATGCCACTATTACATTAATATAATTTTTAGTTTTCATAATGTGATCATAACAAGATAATAAACAGTTAGCATCAGGTGGTAAATATATTCTTACAGTATCTGCTTTTTTATTTGCTACATGATCTAAGAAACCAGGATCTTGATGTGTAAAACCATTATGATCTTGTTGCCATACATTACTTGTCAAAATATAATTTAGTGACGCTATATCTTTTCTCCAAGGTATTTCTTTACATACTTTTAACCACTTAGCATGTTGTGATGTCATTGAATCTATTATTCTAATAAACGCTTCATAAGAAACAAATACACCATGTCTTCCAGTTAATAAATATCCCTCTAATAAACCTTCACAAAAATGTTCCGACAAATATGAGTCCATTACTCTACCATCAGTAGATAAATACTCATCACTATCTAATATAGGAAGTTGAAAATCCCTACTAGTTGCTTCAAAGATATTATATAATCTATTAGACATAGCTTCATCTGGAGAAAATAATCTAAAATTATTATTATTTTTATTAAGATTAAATATATCTCTTATATAAGAAGATAAAACTAACATATCTTGTGCCTTAACAGAACCAGGATGATCTACAAAAACAGCATAATCCCTAAAATCAGGTAGTATTAATTCTTTTAATAAATTACCTCCATTAGCAACAGGATTAGCACCTAATCTTTTATCTCCTTTAGGAATAATAATATTAATTTCTTCGTTTAAATGTCCATCCTTATCAAACAATTTTTCTGGATGATAAGATCTTAACCAATCTTCTAAATATTTTATATTCTTTGGGTTATCTAATGTAACAGGTACTTGATGTGATCTAAATGAACCTTCTAAAATTTTACCTTCAATTTCTTTAGGTCCAGTCCATCCTTTTGGCGTTCTTAAAATAATCATTGGATAATAAACTTTTTTAGCAGTAGATTTTTTTATATATTTAATATCTTCTAAAACTTGATCTAAAGTATCAGCCATTGTTTTATGCATAACATCTAAATCTGATCCTTCAACAAAATATGGTTTATATCCAAGTCCAGCAAAATAAAATTTTAAATTTTCATTATCCATTCTACCCATGATAGTTGGATTACTTATTTTATAACCATTTAAATGTAAGATGGGTAAAACGATACCATCATTTTTTCTATTCAAAAACTTATTACCATGCCAAGATGTAGCAAGTGGTCCAGTTTCCGCTTCACCATCACCAACAACACATACAGCAATCAAATCAGGATTATCTAATACAGCACCAAATGCATGAGCAAGAGAATATCCAAGTTCTCCCCCCTCATGAATTGATCCTGGAGTTTCTGGAGCAACATGTGATGGCACACCACCTGGAAATGAAAATCTCTTAAATAGTTTTTGCATACCTATTTTATCTTGAGTAATTTCAGGATATTTTTCTGTATAAGAACCATCTAAATAATCATTAGCAATCATGAAATTTCCACCATGTCCAGGGCCAGATATATATATCATATTTAAGTCATTATCAACAATTAATCTATTTAAATGGGCACAAACAAAATTCTGACCAGGTACAGTACCCCAATGCCCAACAATTTTCTTTTTTAAATCAGTTTGCTTAAGAGGATTTTCAAGTAATGGATTATCAAGTAAATATAGTTGGCAAGCAGACAAATAATTTGCAGCATCAAAATAGGCTGCAACAGCATCTAGTTTTTTCACTTTAACCAACTCCTTATCTTTTTTAATTATATCATTTATTTCTTCCAATTAAAACTAGTTTTTCTATTGGAATATCTTTATTTTTTTGATAAAAATCATTAGAAAATAACATTTCTTTAATTTCCTTTTTACTCTTTAATTTACTCTTAAATATTGTTTCTTTAACATCTTTATTATTAATAGTTCTAACTATATCTAATAATAAATAAAGAACAAATGTTACTGTATCTATTACAACATTTATTATAGCTAATACATTAATTATACCTTTATAATCTATCATAGAAAAATTAAACATTTCTACCATCTTAGGATAATCATTAAGTAATAACACTAATATTATAGATACTGATAAAATAAACATTTTTATTTTACCTAATATTGCTGTTTTAGCTTTATTACCTTTAAATGTACTATGAAAACTTACTAATAATATTCCTATTTCACATAATAGTACATAAAACATTAATGGTTCAACAAAAGACACAATAGATAAAACTATAATATTAAATAATTTATCTGATAAAGCATCAAATGCAGCGCCAAAGAAAGTTGAAGCATGCAACGTTCTTGCTAAAAAGCCATCAATTGAATCTGTAGATATAAATAAAAGCACAGCAATACCTAGCCAAAAAGAGCCAAACGAAAGATATATTGGAATTAGCAAAAACGCTCCAACTACTCTAATCGCTGTTATTAAATTAACTAATACTATACTTTTTTTCATATCTTACCTTTCTAATCAAATGTAATCTTAT
>CACZPQ010000052.1 GCA_902783185.1 uncultured Erysipelotrichaceae bacterium | reverse complement strand
CATGGATCAAAAACAAGTAGTAGTAAAGAATTTATTGATGAAATAAATCCTAAATACAGCATAATTAGTGTTGGAAAGAATAATAGGTATGGACACCCAAATAAAGCAACATTAGAAAATTTAAAAGAATCAAAAATATATAGAACTGATCAAGATGGCAGTATTATGTTTAATATAAAAAAAATAAGTTAAAAATAAATTAATGCAAACCATAAAAAAATATGCTATAATAATCGCTAATTTGGTGATTTTATGAAAGAATTAATAGAAAAGTTATACGACTTTAATCAACTTTGCGAATACTTTTTTTGGGTTGAATATTATAATAAAATTGACACAAGACACGAACTAGATGAAAAATTAAGCAAATTGGATAAAAGTCAATATTATTTAAAAAAAATAGATAATATTTATAAGAAATATGGGGTTAATAGTTTTGATTTAATGATAAGTATTGTTGAAAAAGAAATTGATAATACTCAATTATACACAAGTTTTGATTTGTGTAAAAATATAATTTTAATTATGAATTCAAAATTTTATAGCTTATCTGCTTTTAAAGACTTGTATAAAAATATTATAGTTGGAGAAATGTATAATCCTAATTGGAATATAGGCGTTTCTAGTGAACCTTTTTTTGCATTTTTGCCAGTTATACCTGAATTTTATGAAACAAATTTAATGGTATATAAAAATCCTAAATTAGACTGGAAAATATTAAATAATGAAATGGATTCATTTATGTGCTTCGTTTTTTGCTATTTGAATTCAAAAAGTGATCAAGAAAAAGAGTACTATTTTAAAATAATTAGTTTAGCTTTAAAATCACCAACCATTGATTTAAAAAGCCACGATAGATATAAATCTGAAACTAAGAATGTTAAATATTATAATTATACTTCAATTGAAGAACAAATTGAAAAAATACCAGATTCAAATATCAAACAATTAATTAAAAATAGGTTATAACAGAAATTTACAATATGTTGTATAAGAATTATCAATATGATAGTTCTTTTTCTTTAAAAATATCCGTATGCATAAACGTATATCATCACATGAAGCTTTTAATCATGAAAGAAAATATCTTTATGATTCACGTTATACATGTTATAATTTACTTGGAGGTAATTATTATGGTATATCTAATTTATAGCACATCCTATCATTTACTTGAAGATGAATTAAATAAAATATTTAAAGATAAAAATGATATTGAAACAATAGATTATAATAATAGTAATATTAATGAAATAATTAATATAGCTGGATATACATCACTTTTTAATGACAGTAAAAATATAATTATTAAAAATTTTGATTTAAGTGCTAAGGATTTAGATATTTTAGAAAAATATATTGAATCTCCAAATCCATTGACAACTTTAGTATTTACAACAGATAAAAAAATAGATGAAAGAAAAAAAATAGTAAAACTTTTAAAAGATAAAAAGACATATATTAATATAAAACCACTAAATTATAAAGATATTAGCCAAAGATTAATGGATATTGCAAAGAAAAATGGTTATACTTTATATATTAATGATGCTAATTATATTACTTTTGCATCACTTTCAAATTATGATATTGCTTATAATCAATTACAAAAGATATTTTTATATTATAATAAGCCCTGTGATATAGAAAAAAGAGTGTTGGAAAATCTTATATCACAAAGTATTGAGGATAATAATTTTAAATTTGTTGATACAGTTATAAAAAGAAATATAGTCGATGCAATGAAAATGATTAATGATTTCAAACTATTAAAAATTGAACCATTAGTTTTAGTTTCGATGCTTGCAAAAGAATATAGAAATCTATTAATATCAAAGGATTTATATCAAAAAGGATATTCTAATCAAAAGATTAAAGATAATCTTGGATTACTTGATTGGCAAGTAGATAAACTAATTACAAATACTTATAATTATTCTATTAATGAATTAGAAAATAAACTACTTGATTTAACTAAGCTTGATTATGAATTAAAAACAAGTAAAATTGATAAATATCTTGGTTTAGAAATGTTTATTTTAAAAGGGTAATACCAAATATTGGTATTATTTTTTTGTTGCAAAATTTTAATAATTAACTTATAATATTTTGCAATCTTTAAAGAAGGGGGATTTAAGGGGTTTATGAACAATGAAGTTACATTAAATGCAAAACTGATGGATAAAAATTCAGTTGAGATGAAATACGATACTTATTTAATATTTAAAAGATTTGGAGATATTACAATTTCATTAGTTGTTGTTGTTATATTAGTTCCTGTTGCTTTTTTAGTTAAAGTTGCAAATCTACTTAATAAAGATTTTGATAAACTAATATATAAACAAGATAGAATAGGACAAAACGGGAGATTATTTACTATCTATAAATTTAGAAGTATGAGAATAAATGCTGATGAAGAATTAGATACTATTTTAAAAGATAAAAATTATAAAAAAGAATATGATCTTAATAAAAAAATTAGTGATGATCCAAGAATAACAAAGGTAGGAAGTTTCATAAGAAAAACATCAATCGATGAACTTCCACAAGTTATTAATGTATTAAAAGGAGATATGTCCATAGTAGGTAATAGACCATATTTACCAAGAGAAAAAGATGATATGGGAATTTACTATGATAATATTATAAGTACTAAACCTGGCATTACTGGATTATGGCAAACAAGTGGTAGAAATAAAACTACATTTAATAAGAGACTTGAATATGAAAATTATTACTCAAATAATCGATCTTTTATGCTAGATTGTAAGATTTTAGCTAAAACAATTAAAACAGTTTTATTTGATAAAAACGGAAAATAATAACTAAAATTTGACAAAATGTATCAAATATGATATAATTAAATCACATTAAGGGGGAATTTGGTGTGAATAGGGATATTTTAACTTTTGATAAAGTTATATCAAGAATTGATTTGAATCAAAATATACTTGATGATTTAAAAGAAAATTTATATTTATTTACAAAAAGATGTTTTGATATTTTTGTATCATTAATTGGCGTTATATTTTTAGTTCCGGTATTATTTATACTTAAATTAGTATTTATGTTATCTGGAGATTTTAAACCAATGCTATTTAAACAAAGAAGAATTGGTAAATTTGGTAAAGATATCTATATTTATAAAGTAAGATCTATGGTACCAAATGCTGAAGAAGAATTAAAAAAACTATTAAAAGTTAAAAAATACAAAAAAGAATGGGATAAAAATCAAAAATTAGAAAATGACCCAAGAATTACAAAAATAGGTAAATTTATTAGAAAAACATCTATTGATGAAATTCCACAATTTATTAATGTACTTAAAGGTGATATGTCACTTATTGGACCAAGACCACTAGTTGTTAATGAACTTGATAACCATGGTGGTAGTCACAGAATTTATGAAAGCGTTAAACCAGGTATAACTGGATGGTGGGCATGTAATGGTAGATCAGCAATTGATTATAAAGAAAGATTAAATCTAGAATATTATTATATTAATAATAAATCTATTTCTTTAGATTTTAAATGTATATATAAAACTATTGCTGCTGTTATAAATAAAAATGGTGCTAAATAAGCATCATTTTTTATTGTAAAGTAAATGTATCTATATTTTTACTTATGTATTAAATTATGGTACAATATTATTAGAGTAGGAGTGAAGATATGACAAGTAATGTAGATATTATATGTCCTTTATATAATGCACAAAATTATATTGATTATTTGCACAAATCCCTACTTATGCAAGAAAATGTAAATATTAATAAAATAAGATATATTTTAACTGAATCTAGTGACAACACTAAAAAGTATTTAGATGATAACAATATTTATTATAAACTAATTAAAAAAGAAGAGTTTTCTCATAGTTTAACTAGAGAAAAAGAAGCATTTGAAAGTGATGCCAATATATTGGTTTTTATTTCTCAAGATATTGTAATTGATGATAAAAATTGGTTAGAAAAATTAATAAAACCAATTTTAAATAATGAAGTAGAGGCTTCATATTCAAGACAATTAACTAAATATAATAATATTGAAAAATATGTTAGAGAATTTAATTATCCAAATAAATCTATTATTAAGTCAAAAAATGATATTGATAGTTTAGGAATAAAAGCCTTTTTCTTTAGTGATGCAGCATCTGCAATAAAAAGAGAAGTATTTATTAAATTAAATGGGTATGATCAAAAAGATTTACCTACTAATGAAGACATGTATTTTGCTCATAAATTAATTAATAATGGTTATAAAATTAAATATTGTGCAGATAGTTATGTTTATCACTCTCATAAATTTACCTTAAAAGAATTATACACTAGATATAAATTAACGGGACAATTTTTTAAACAAAATAGTTATTTATATAATTATAAAGCAACAAATAGCGGTGCTAAACTTGCAAAATATGTTTTGAAAAGAATTTTTCAAGAATTTAGAATACTATTATTATTTAGATATCCATTTGATATGGCAGCAAGATTATTTGGAATGAAAGCTGGTGAAAAATAATGGATAGAGATTATAATATTTCTGTTGCTATGGCAACATTTAATGGAGAAAAATATATTAAAGAACAATTGGATTCGATTTTAGTTCAATTAAATAAGAATGATGAAGTTATTATATCTGATGATGGTTCTACTGATAATACTGTTTCGATTATTAATTCTTATAATGATTCTAGAATTAAATTAATTAATGGAACACATAATGGAATTAAAAAAAATTTTGAAAATGCCATCAATAATTGTAATGGAAAATATATATTTTTATCAGATCAAGATGATATTTGGGAACCAAATAAAATAAACAAAGTATTAGAAACATTTAATAAATATCATTGTAGTTGCGTTATTCATGATTGTGTTGTATTCAATTCAGATAATAATGAAATAATTTATAATTCTTTTTTTAGTTTTAGAAAATCAAAAAAAGGTATTATTAAAAATATTATTAAGAATTCTTATATAGGATGTTGTATGGCTATTAATAGTAACATCAAAGATAAAATATTACCTATACCTAATGATATTTACATGCATGATCAATGGATTGGATTGATATGTGAAAAGAATAATGGTTCTATATTCATAAATGATAAATTAATAAGATATAGGAGACATAATAATACAGTAACTAATTTAAAACATAATTCTATTTTAAAAATGATTAAATATAGAATATGTTTAATAAAAAGAATAATAGGTGATTAATATGATATATGGATTATATACAATTTTGATAATTTTAATATTAATTAGTTTTGTTAAAAATAAAAAAAATATTAATCCTCAAAAAGTATTTAATTTAATTTTTTTATTTATTATAATACTATATCAATTTAAATTAAGCTATTTACAGCAAAATTTATCAGATCGTACAATTTTATTATTCGTTTTAGCAATTTTATCTTTTAATATCGGCTGTATAATTATGACTAAAATTAAAATTAAAGAGTTAAAGCAAATTATTAATTATAAAACTAGTTCTGAGCAAAGAATTAAGATTGCTAATTATATTTTTGTAATTTTATTTATAATAGAATGTATTTATACTGGAGGATTTCCTCTTTTATTTCAAATATTATATGGTAAAAGTCACTATATGAATTTTGGAATTCCTTCACTTCACGGAGCGTTAAATGGATTAGCTATATGTTTGGGCAGCTATTTTATTATAAAAAAAGATAAGAGAAGATTCATATATTACTTGTTTGGATTAGTAACTATGTCTAGACAAGTAATAATATCAATGATTTTAGAGACTGTTATTATTAATTTAATAATAAAAAAGAGGAATAATGAGAAAATAAATTATAAAAAATATGCAATATATATTGTTATATTTATATTTTTATTTGGAATATTTGGTAATATCAGATCAGGAAAAGAAACCATGGGTAATATATTTTATGCAAAAGAAGAATATAAAAATGTAAACTCATCTATAATGTGGATTTACTCGTATGCAACATTTTCTGTTTCCAATTTAAATAATTTAGTATCACTATCACCAGGAGCAATTACTCATGGTACACAATTATTAAGTGATTTTTTACCGACAATTTTATTAAGAAAGATTAATTTATCAGAATTTAATATAAAATATTTAGTTTTGAGCAATTTTAATGTTTCTACATCATTTGCTCCTGTTTATATAGATTTTGGTTTATGGGGAATATTTATTTTCTATTTAATAATAGGATTTATTAGTCAATATTTTTATAAAAAAAATTATACTAATTTTTCCTTTAAAAACACATTATATTATGCAATAATATTACATAATATAATATTTATATTTTTTAATAATATGTTTGTATTTTTACCAATTATAGTTCAATTTATTTATACACCATTACTATTTAATGGTCAAAATATATCGGAAGAAGGGAAAGATAATTAATATGATAAGTATAATAATTCCAACATATAATAGGGGATATATTATAAAAAAATCAATTGATAGTATATTAAAGCAAAGTTATACTGATTTTGAACTAATAATAGTTGATGATGGATCAACTGATAATACTAAAGAAGTTGTTAATTCAATTAACGATAATAGAATTAAATATATTACATATGAAAAAAATATGGGTGCTTGTTATGCAAGAAATATTGGTATAAAAGAAGCTAAGGGTGAATTTATAACATTTCATGATAGTGATGATTATTGTTATAAGGATAGAATTAAATATCAATATGAGAATATGATTAAAAATAAATCTGATATAGATTTTTGTAATTTTGATTCTTATTGCAATAACAAATTTTTAAGACATAATATTACTTTTTATTTAAAACATTTGATTAAAAAGCATGGGTATTATTATGCTGCATGTTATAAAAATTATATAGGAACACCTGCATTAATGGTAAGAAATGAAGTTTTAAAAAATAATACTTTTGATGAGAGATTATCTAGATTGCAAGATTATGATTTAATACTAAGATTGCTTTCAAATTATAAGGTATCTCATACTGATATAGTATTATTAAGACAAGATGTTCAAGAAAATAGTATTACTAAAGATAACACTAAAGGTATTGAATCAATTGATTTAATGTTAGAAAAATATGATAATAAATTACTAAAATCAACACTATATTACATGAAAGGAAATATGTATTCAAAAGATAATAAAAACAAAAAAAGATATTATTATAAGGAATCTTTAAAATTAAAATTTAGAATTAAGGTTTTTATAAAGTTGATTTTAAACTTTTTATAAATTATAATTAATTAGAGTAAAGAGGTGAGTATATGAAAAATCGTGGAAAAGAAACGCTTATATATTTTATTGGTACTATTATGTTATCAATATTAAATTTTATTATTTCTATTTTATATGGAAATATGTTTACAACTAACGATTTTGGCGTTTATTCATTGGTTTATTCTTCTTATGCTCTTATAAGTCAATTATTAATTGGATGGGTTTCTCAATCAATTATAAGATTTTATAAAAAAAATAATGATAAAACTCTTAAAAGTTCTATTTATACTTTTCATATAATAGCCTCATTTTTATTAATTATTTTATTTAATATAATTATTATTTTTGCTGGATTTAAAGGTGAAGAAAAAATATTATATATTTTATTTACAATTACATATTTCTTTGAATCATTTATTTTAATAACTAATACATTATTAAGATCTGAAAATAACTCTAAACAGTATAGTAAAAATGTTGTTTTAAATGGATTTTTAAAAATTATTTCATTATTAGTTTTATATTATATATTTGGATTTACAACAGTTATTATAATTGTAATATCATTATTATTATCTGAAATAATACAAACTTTATATTTAACATATAAATATAAGTTATACAACTATATATCATTTAAAAGTATTGATAAAACATTATTAATTGAAATGTTTAAATATGGATATCCATTAATTGGAGTTAGTATTACATCGTGGGTATTAAATGTATCAGATAGATTTATTATTAAATTATTTTATAATAATTCTGAAGTTGGAATTTATTCTTATTCTTATACAATAGCAAATAGTATTATTATGCTTGTTATCCAATTTATAATGCTTGGTGCTTATCCTAATATTATAAATACATGGGAAAATAACGGAAAGAAAGAAACTATTGATTTAATAAAAAATTATTTAAATGTATATTTATTAATAGTTGTTCCAATGTGTATTGGTTTTGTAGCTCTTGGTAGTGAATTTTTTAGAATAGTTATTAATAAAACTTACTATAGTGGTTATATAACATTTATTATAACTGCAATAGGTATTGCTTTACTTGGTCTTAGTCAATATACAAATAAGATTTTTGAATTACATAAAAAAACTAAAACTATTCTTTGGTTAAATATTATGGCTGCAGTTATTAATATAATATTAAATTTTATATTTATTCCAATTTATGGACCATATTTTGGTGCCGTAACTACTGGTGTATCATTTATTATATATATAATAATATCAGCATTGTTGGGAAAAAAGTATCTAAAATTAGAAATAGATATAAAGAAAACTTCAATTATTACTATATCATCAATTATTATGTTTTTAGTAATATGTATTTATAAAAGCGTAATAGGAGTTAACTCAATATATAGTTTTGGTGTAATAGTTCTATTAGGAATAATGATATATTTTTATATTATTTTAAAATTTGATGTTATTAATATTAAAGAACTATGGAGAATATTTAAAAATGATAAAAAATAAAAAAAGATTTCTTATTAAATTAATATTTGTTATTATATGGTTAGGTGTGATATTCTTCTTTTCTAATGCTGATGCTAATCAAACTAAAAATCATAGTTTTGGTGTTACTAAAACATTAGTTACACAAATAATTAAAATTACTAATAATATTCATATAACAAACATTGAGATAAATGATAGCAATATTAATAATATTATTGATCATATTCATCCATATATAAGAAAATTAGCTCATTTTACTGAATATTTTATATTAGCTATTTTAGTATTATTAATGATTAAAGAAACTAATTTAAATTATTATTATGCTTTTACTATATTGTTTTGTATATTTATGGCAATATTGGATGAAACTCATCAATTATTTATCGATGGTAGAGTAGGAAGTATTATTGATATATTAATTGATACATCTGGTAGTTTGTTATATTTATTAATTAATAAAATATATCATTTGATTTTAAATAAATAAATGCCAATTATTGGCTTTTTATTTTTATTGATTTTTTACATACTAATAAGGGTGAATGTATATGAAAATAAAAAAATATATAATAACATTTATAATAACTATGTTTATGCCGATATATGTTTTAGCATACTCTTCAAAAGTTGTTTTAGGTGGACAAAATGTTGGTATAGCAATACAAAGTAATGGAATATTAGTTGTTGGTTTTTATAAATTAAACAATGTTATGAATAATTCAAAATTAAGTGTTGGTGATTATATTGTTAAAATAAACAATAATGAAGTTAACACGGTAGATGATTTAATTAATCAAATAGAAAAAAATGTAAAAGATAATAAAGTAGATATTACATATAGACATAATAACCAATTAAAGAGTTCAACTCTTGAACTTGAAAATAGCAATGGAGTATATAAAACAGGTCTTTACGTTAAAGATAGCATAAAAGGTCTTGGAACACTAACATATATAGATCCAGAAACTAAAATATATGGATGTTTAGGACATGAAATAATTGAATCTACTACTAATACAAAAATGGATATTAAAACCGGAAATATTTTTAAGGCATTAGTTACATCTATTACTAGAAGTAGTAATGGTAGTCCAGGAACTAAAAATGCTAAATTCTTTTCAGATAAAATATATGGAAATGTCAATAAAAATATTGAACAAGGTATTTATGGAACATACACGGGTGAAATTGATAATGATAATCTAATAGATGTAGCAAAAATAAATGAAGTAAATAAAGGTGAAGCATATATTCATACAGCACTTGATGATAATGAGGTAAAAGAATATAAAATTAATATACTTAAAATTGATGAAAATAATAAAGTAAAGAACTTTTATTTTGAAGTTACTGATGAAGAACTATTAAATAAAACTGGTGGTATAGTGCAAGGAATGAGTGGTTCACCAATAGTTCAGAATAATAAAATAATTGGTGCTGTAACCCATGTATCAGTTGATTCAGTAAAAAAAGGATATGGTATATCAATTGAAAATATGCTCAAAACTGGTGAAAATAATCATTAAACTCTTTAATTAAATAATAAAATATGATATATTATTTAAGATAATAGGAGTGAAGTTATATGAACGATAATTATTTTACTGAAATGAAAAGATGCAAAACAGATTGGCTTGATGATATTTTTTATGGAACTAAAGAATCAAAAGGAACTAGAAATGCTGTTGGTGCAATAAAATTAGTATTATTTGATGATTATTCCGTTGTACCAGATGGTGTAGATATCGGTGATAAGTTTGAATTTATTTCTTCGAAATTTGATGGTAGAGCAAAAGCTAAAATGCTTCAAAGTATCGATTTAATTCAAATTCTATGTAATTATGCTATGGCATCATTTGGTATAAGTGAACAAAACTTTACTTTAAATGAAGCTTCATTTAATTATTATCGTTCAATGAATAATATAAATAGGGGATATTCGAAAGAATTTATTATTGAATTTGTTACTTATGCTCTTTTAGAAAGTATTTATGGTGCATATATGTTAGTTGCATCAAATAAATATATTAAAGAGGAATTATTAGATGCTTTAATTGAAGAAAGATATATTGAGGGTAAGGAACAAGAATTAAATAATTTTAATGGAATATTAACTAATCAATTAATAGATGATAATCTTAGACAAAAATTTTATTATGCATTTAATAACTTAGATAATGATTTCTTTAAAATAAAAAGAAGAGACTCTGAATATGTCTCTTATGAAAAAAACTCTAGTGAATACTAGAATTTTTTTATTTATTAGCAAGTAGTGGAAGTATAAATGATCCTACTACTGAAACAACCATTATTATTACCATTAACCAAACAAATATTTTTTGTCCTTTTTTACTCATGTTTTTACATCTCCTTAACTTATAACATTTTATCATATTTTTTCTTTCATAACAATATAGTTTTATGAAAGGATATAATTATATGATTAAATATTTTAAAAGACATGGAGTTCTCTTAACTTTTTTAGGTGTTTTATTTTTAATTAGTATTGTTATAGGAATAATTTTGTTTTTAAAAAGTAGTAATGAATCTAAAAAATATATTAGTGATTATCTAATTAATTTAAAAGAAAATATATTTAATAATCGTGTAAATAATATATTTAAACATTTAGTAATTATTATCTTTATTGTATTATTATCATTTACAATTATGGGCTATTTTTCTGGTATTATTTATTTATTCTACGAAGGAATATCATTTGGTTTTACAATTGCTTCTTTAGTGGCTAATTATGCCTTAAAAGGTTTTATATTTGGAATTATATATAATATTATATTTAAATTAGTATTTATAATTGTATATATAATAATTTTATTAAAACTATTTGATTTAGTTAAATTAATAGTTAATTATTTTCTTTTTAAAAGATCATATTTAATAAAAAATAAATTAAAAAGAGTACTTTTATCAATACTATTTTTAATAGTAATAATTTTTATAAATGATATAATTATTTACTTTTTAACTAATTTCTTACTTAAACTAATAATAAATGTGTTATAATACTTATGTTTAAGTGGGTGAGTGATTTGGAAACAGTAGTAGTTGGAATATCCGGTGGGGTAGATAGTGCTGTTGCAGCTTATTTATTGAAAAATGAAGGCTATAATGTTATAGGCCTTTTTATGCGTAATTGGGATGCAGCATTAAATAATGATATTGAAGGTAATCCAACATTTAATGAAAATATTTGTCCTCAAGAACAAGATTATAACGATGCAAAAGAATTGTGTGATAAATTAGGTATTGAATTACATAGAATTGATTTTGTAAAAGAATATTGGGATGATGTATTTACATACTTTTTAGAGGAATTAAAAAAGGGTAGAACACCTAATCCTGATCTTATGTGTAATAAATATATTAAATTTGATTTATTTATAAAAGAAGCAAAAAAATTAGGAGCTGATTATGTTGCTACTGGTCATTATGCAAGAAAAGAAGGAAATAAATTATTAAGAGGAATAGATGGCAATAAAGATCAAACATATTTTTTAGCACAAGTTCCACCTCAAAATTTTAAAAATGTTTTATTTCCAATTGGTCACTTAGAGAAAACTGAAGTAAGAAAAATAGCTGAAGAACAAAATTTGAATGTTGCACATAAAAAGGATTCAACTGGTATATGCTTTATCGGTGAAAGAAATTATCAAAAATTCATACATAATTATTTAAAACCAAATCCTGGTGATATTATTGATGTTGAAACTAAACAAGTAATTGGTAAACATAACGGATTAATGAATTATACGATTGGCCAAAGAAGAAATGTTGGAATATCTGGAAATGAAGAAAGACATTATGTTTGCGGTAAATCAGTAAAGAATAATATATTATATGTTGCATTTGGTGAAACAAATGATTATCTAATGAGTGATGAATGTTTAATATCTAATATTAATTTTATATCTGCTACTCATCCAACTTTTGCACTTGCTAAATTTAGATATAGAGGTGAAGATCATCCCGTTGAACTTGAATATATATCAGATGATTGTATTAAAGTAAAATATAAAGGATTGGCTAAATCTGTTACTCCAGGACAAGCGTGCGTTTTATATTTAGGTGAAGAATGTATAGGATCTGGAATAATAGATGAAGTATATAAAAATGGAGAAAAACTTTGGTATTTATCTGATTAATAAAAAAAGTATAAAAATTGTTGTCTTTTAATTGACATGTAAAGTAAAAATTAATATAATAGAAAATGTAAAAAATGAAGGGAAGATTATCATATGCAAAAATTAAATAGTTTATTTCAAAACCTTGGAATATCAAAAGTTAGATTAGCAAAGTATTTAGGAGTATCAAGACAAATGGTTTACAATTATCTTGAATTTGATGATATTAATAAATGGCCTAAAGAAAAGAAAATACTATTGTTTAAACTATTAGGAATTGAAAGTGAAAAAGAAATTGATGATATTGAAGTAAATACTGATTATATCATGGGTGTTGAAAATCGTCTTAATCAAGGAGTTAAATCCGCAAGTGATGCTGAGAATTTCTTAGATTTAAGAGGATTGGATAGAGATGCTCAAAAATTAATTCCTGAAATGATCGAATTATTAAAAGATAGATTAAGAGATGAAGAGAAGGGGAAAGAGAATTTCAAAGCTTTCACATATTTATATCATATGTTACAATCTATGAATAATGTACCTGAAATGAAATATTTATTTGGATATTTTAGTAAAACAATGGGATTTACTAATCCAGAAGAATATGTTTTTGACGAAGATAAGCAATATATCTTTGAAGGTATATTATACACTGCCCTAACCCTATATAATAATGGGGGAGCCTCACGTACAAAATTAAAAGAATCTCATAAACGTTGGTTAAAAGATATTGAAGTTAAAAAAGAAGAACAACAATCACGTACACAACAATTAAATACAGTAAAATTGCAAGCTTTAGCTGAACTTGGCTATTCAGAACTTAATACTTCAAATGCTGAAGAAGTTATTGAGAAGATGGCTGAGATTGAATCTAGAAAAGTATAAAAAATATGAATTAAAAATTAGCAATCGAAATTAATTTAGATGGATAATCTATCACCTCGATTGCTATTTTTTTTATGCTGTTTTTTGTATATATATTAATATTAGTAATATAGTAAATATATAATATAAAAAAATATTAGAATTATAAATTAATAAAGATATATTTAATATAATTTTATTATATATTATATTATAATAATCAATTTAATAGTGTAATTTAATATATTTTTTATCATTTAATCAATATAAATTTACATATTTTCTAATATAATTTAATAAAATATAAATAAGAAAATAATATATATTATGTTAACCGATACTTTATATGATGAATATATAGTACTTCTACTCTATAATATAAGTATAAATAAAGATAATAATAAACCTATTAATATCCAATTAATATTTTTATATTTTAAAACTTCAGGTAATATTTCTTTAATACTTATAATTATCATTAAACATCCTATGGTATATAATAATATATTTATTATATTTACATTTATACTATTCTTAAATATAAGATAGAACAGTAGTGCACCAATCACTTCAGATGATCCTGCAAGTAGTGTATATAAAAATGCTCTTCCCCTATTTTTTGTTCCATAATATATTGGAACAGCTATTGATATTCCTTCTGGAATATTATGTGCCATTATTGCTAATCCAAGTTTAATTCCAAGTGTATAATTTGATAATGCTGTAAAAAATGTAACAATTCCTTCTAAAATATTATGAAATATCATACTAATAGTATTTAATACCCCTACTCTATATAAAGAATTACCATTTTTTAGGTTGCTATTTAAATAATTTATAATAATATATATAATTATAGGAATTATTATTAAAATGCTTAAAAATGTACTTAAATTATATTTAAAATAGATATATTTTAATGGAATCGGAATTAATTCTTTAATGCTAATTAAAATCATTACGCCAAGAGAAAAAGATAGAAATATGCATATAAATTTATCTTTATTTTTAGTATTAATATATGTAAATAAATAGCCTAAACAAGTTGATAAACCAGCAATACTTGTTAATATAAAAGAGGTAAAAATTTCCATATAATCACCTATTAATTATATGTATGTATAACTTTTTTTAGTCAATAATATTTATAGGAGGTAAGTATTATGAGAAAGAATAATAATAGCTCTAATTCTAGAAATAATCAAAATAATAGAAATAATAATTGTCATAAATCAAATAATTCTAGAAACAATCAAAATAGTAGAGCAAATAAAAACAATAATAATTAATATTATTGTATATGACTACGAGGATGAGTTTCATCGTAGTCTTTTTTTATTTTTTCGTTTACTACATGAGTATATATTTCTGTTGTTACAATATTTGAATGTCCTAATAATTCTTGAATAACTCTTAAATCTGCACCATTTGCTAATAAATGTGTTGCAAATGAATGCCTTAAAACATGAGGGGACACATCTTTACTTATACCTGCTCTTTTACATTCTTTTTTTATGATTTTAAAAAATCCTTGTCTTGTAATTGGCTTTTTAGCATTTGATATAAATAAGTAATCACTTTGAGTTAATCTTAATATTTGACTTCGATAATCATTTATATATATAGATAAATATTTTGTTGCACTATCATTAATTGGAACAATTCTTTCTTTACTACCCTTACCCATTACTCTAATTAAATTATTATTTAAATCAATATTAGAAAATCTTAAATTAATCAATTCAGATATTCTAAGACCTGTTGCATATAAAGTTTCAAGCATTGCTTTATTGCGGTAAGAATATGCATCATTTAATTCAATGTCTAGTAATTTATTTATTTCTTCAATAGTTAAAAATTCTGGTAACTTTTTAGGTAATTTAGGTATTTTTATATTTTCTGCTGGATTGACTTTAATATCTTCATTAAGTACTAAAAATGAGTAAAATGAATTAATTACCGTAATATGATGTGCTATACTTCTAGGATTTAAGTTTGATAAGGAATTAATATATTTAACTAAATCTTGATAGCTTATATTTATTATTTTTTCATTAAAAAAAGTATAAAGATCTTTCAAATCATTTTCATAACTTAATATAGTATTATCTGATAGTTTTCTTTCATACTTTAAATAATCTAAATATTTATTTACATAATTCATATTAATCTACCCTAAATAAATTATATTAATGTTTAAATCTTTTTGCAAGTTTTTTAGATGCATAATTTACTGACTTAACAATTCCATTTGTTTTAATCCCTTTTATTGTTTGATCAATACTTTCATATCTATTTAATTCTGTTAAATAATCAATAATATCATCTTGAAATACATCATTTGTTAAATGATTTCTTAATGCCATTGGATATTGCATGAATGAATATTTAATAATATTTAAATCAACATATAAATATTCATCATTTAACTCTTTAAAATATGGTTTATTAAAGTCATAAATACTTAATAATTCTTTATATGATCCATTTACAATATTTGATATTTTTTCTGGATTTTCAGCAAATCTCATTCTTGTATCACCTAAATATGATAAAGAACATAATTTAGTTAATAATTCTTTTTTATTAACTATTTTTTTATTCAATAAATATGCTGCAATCATTAATGCATTATCTCTATTTGTTTTTATTGCTTCGTTTAGACCATCAGTGCTTTTTATAACGCTAACTACTTTTTGAAATCTACCTGGCATATAAAAACTATCCCAATAATATAGATGATTTTGTAAATCATATCTTTCAATTGTACCATATTTAAATAAATTATTATTTTCCTCAATATTACTTAAATATGTAATACCTGTATTTCCTTTTAAATTTTTGATATTACAATTTTTAAACGTATATTTTCCTATTTTTGAGTAATCGTTTGGATTTTTTTCAATGTTTGATAAATGCCATTCTTTTAAATCATCTACTACTAAAATTAAATTTAATTGTGGTTTATCATTATTTGTATATCCATTTTGCTTGATAACACCAGATCCATAACCATATGCTGCAATTACATTAGGTCTATTACCTAAAAAGTTTATAATAGTTTCATTAATATCTTTATTATTATCTTGACTAAAAGTTGTCATAAAAAAAAACTCCTATGTATGTGTATTATAACACAAAAATTTATGATATAATATAAAAAGGTGAAAAAAATGGAATTATTAGCTAATAATTATAGACCAAATAGTTTAAAAGATATAATTGGTCAAGAACATTTAATTGGTGATAATAAAATATTATCTAATTTAGTTAAAAATAAAAAGTTATTTTCAATGATTTTATATGGAAAACCAGGTATTGGAAAAACTTCTATTGCTTATGCATTGGTTAATGAATTAAATATTAGATATCGTTTTTTAAATGCTGTTATAAATTCAAAATCTGATTTTGAGGTAGTTGTTGAAGAAGCTAAAATGTATGGAGAAATGGTAGTAATAATGGATGAAATACATCGTTTAAATAAAGATAAACAAGACTTATTACTTCCTTATTTAGAAAATGGTCTTATTATATTAATTGGTCTTACAACCTCAAATCCATATCATATAATTAATCCTGCTATTAGATCTAGATGTCAAATATTTGAATTACATGAATTATCTAGTGAAAATATAATTAATGGATTAAAAAATATAGCAAAATCAGAAAAAATTAAAATTGATAATAAATCATTAGAATATATTGCAAATATATCATCTGGAGATTTTAGAAATGCAATTAATCTACTTGATGTAGCATCATCTGCTACTAATGATAATAAAATAACAATTGATTTACTTAAAACTATTAATTCTAAGCCTGTATTTTTTGCTGATAAAAATGGTGATGGTCATTATGATGTATTATCTGCCTTTCAAAAATCAATTAGAGGATCTGATGTTGATGCTTCTCTTCATTATTTAGCAAGATTAATTGAAGAAGGTGATTTAGATTCAATATATCGAAGAATGTCTGTTATTGCTTATGAAGATATTGGACTCGCAAATCCTTCCATAGGACCTAAAGTTATGGCTGCAATATCAGCAGCTGAAAGAGTCGGATTACCAGAAGCTAGAATACCCCTTGGTACTATAGTTACAGAAATGGCATTATCGCCTAAATCTAATTCAGCTCATCTTGCACTTGATAATGCACTAAATGATATTCGAAGTGGCAATACTGGAAATGTTCCAAATAATATTAAAACCACCTCTCCTGATTATAAATATCCTCATAATTATCCAAACCACTATGTAAAACAAAACTATATGCCAGAAAATATTAAAAATAAAAAGTATTATTTTCCAGCAAATAATAAGTATGAAGATAATTTAAATAAATTACATAATGATATGAAAAAAGAGAATTAAATTCTCTTTTATTTTTTATTTGATAAATTAAGTATTTTATTAATTACATAGTAAGCCGAGTATATACCTGCTACTGGTGGAACTAAAGATGTTGATCCATTTACTCTATCATTTACTTTAATTGGTATTTCACTTGAATATATTACATCTTGTTTATTTATCTTTTCTTCTTTTAATAATTTTCTCATTATTTTTGATAATGGATCATAATTTGTTTTATATATATCTATTATTTTTAATTTTGTTGGATCAAATCTATTTCCAGTTCCCATACATGATATAATTGGAATATTCTTTTCTTTGGCATATTTTATTAATAATACTTTAGTTGTGATTGTATCACACGCATCAATAATAAAATCATATGTTGTATTAAATAGTTTATTTATATTATCAATATTTATAAAATCTTTAATTGTATTAATATTAATATTAGGATTAATATCTAATATTCTTTCTTTAAATGCATCTACTTTATATTTTCCAATGTTGGAATTTAAAGATATTATTTGTCTATTTAAATTAGTTTTTTCAATTGTATCATGATCTACAATAGTAAATTGTTCAATACCAATTCTTGCTAGAGTTTCAAGAGCTTGACCACCTACTCCACCTACTCCAACTATTAGTATATGTTTATTTTTTAATATATTTAATTCATCTTCAGTTATAAGTTTTAATAATCTATCAAACATATAATCACCCACAAAAAAGTCAAAGGATGGTCCATAAGTGATAAAACCCCGATAGACTCGTAGGTGGGTGTCACATCATTTGCTTTAGGATTCCCAGTCAAGCTGGGCATTCAACACCACAAATAGAATCAGACTCCCTTATATTCACTTTGGCGGTTTTTATAAAAAACGAACCAATTTCCTTTGACAATTTTATTATAGCATAGAATTTTAAATAGTCAATAATTGACTTACGCAATTATTTATTTTATAATTATAATGTGGTGTTAAAATATGGAGAATGAAAAAATAGTAAGTGTTTTAAAATATAATTATAATAATCAAGATATTTGGATATATTCTGTTGAAGATAAAGATGATAATAGTAATATCTTATATAAATACTATACTTTATTTTTAAAAGAAAATAAGCCAATTATTATAGACCTTGAAAATCCTATTGAAACACTACAAAGCCTTAATATTAAAACAACAAAAGTTGTTGAAGGTACAATTGATTATTTAACATTTATGGCATATAAAGATATTGCAAAGAGAAATATTATGGAAAAAATAAAGAAATAACAATTAATGTTATCTCTTTTTTTGTTCTACTATATTATTATCTTCTAATATAGATTTAAATCTTTCAGATACAATTATATAGTTTTGATATATTTCTAATATATCAGCTACATGAAATGTATTTTTTTTAGGATTGTAATAAAAATAATAATCACCATTTTTATTATCACCTACTACATTAAATATAATTGAATAATTTGAAGTAGTTTTATTTTTTATCGTATATATTTGAATTCTATTAAATATTGGACTATAAGAATCATTATAATTATCAATCATAGAGTTATTTTTATTTAATTCTGGAAACATTCTTTCTATAATCTCTTTAATTAATACTATTTGTTCACTATATTCTCTTTCATTAAATGGAGTTATTATATCATTAGCACTAAATATTTTTGGAAATATAGTTAATAATTTATAAGCTATATATTTATTATTGATAAATTTATCTCTATCCTTAATATCAATTAATCTACTTTGATCAATAAAATGATAAGATAATTTAGTTAATAAATTATTAAAGTTTTTTGGATCTCTACTTTTTATCTTTTTAACTAATGCATTTGTTTTATCTAATATAGTCAATACACTATCATAAGCGTATTCATCATATTTTTCAGCTTTTTTCATTTCTTTTGACCATTTTGTATATGAAAAATCATCTATTTTATATATTTTATTACATATATTATTTAACCATGTATCATAATTAAAACCATTTATATTATTTAATATATTATAATCAATATTTTTTAATTCACAAATTTTCTTTTCAATATTAATACATAATAGATTAATCCATTCATTAATATCTTCATCACTAAGTTCTTTTAAAGATACATCATCAAATGATATCTTTTTATTATTTTTATTTATAAAATTATATAATGAGTTATAAAAATTAGTATGTTCTGCTAATATTTCATGATACCATCTATTATTTTTCATTTTTTCTTTAAGCATAAGAAATGCTGTATCATTATATTGTAATGAATATTCATCAGTTTTTTGTTTTTTATCATCATAATTATATAAATATTTTAAATAACCTATTTCTTTGTCTATTTGTCTAGTTTCTTCTTCAGATAATAAAGTTGGTGTTATTTCCTCACCTTCATATAATTGTTCCATAAAACCATCTTTATTTCTCTTTTTATAGGGTATTTTAGCTGCAAAGTGATGAACTTTCATATTTTCCTTAATATATGGTAAATCAGCTGCTAATAGGTTAAAATAAGCTTTATTTCCATCATATACAACTAATAACCAATGATATACATCTATTTTTTGATTATCTATTTCTATTGTTTCTTTATCATTAATTGTGTTTATTAATTTGGATTTAATTCCTACTTTTTCATATGCTTTATGTAATATATATGATGCAGATCTGCAAATTACTGCATAATTATCATCTTTTTTTCTGCCATATAGTGAGTTATATATGTTTTTTACTTGTTCAAAATCTAAATTGGATTCACTTAATTTATTGCCAACTGAAAAGAAAAAATCGGTATCTTTAGATAAATATTTACCTAATTCTAAATAAATATATCTTATTTTATATATTGTTGGCCAATTTTCATTGATATTTTTTGTAACAAGTTCAATTAATTTATCTATATCCATATGTATACTCCTTTAATAATTATAACATTAATATAATATAAAAACAAAGAATAATCTTTGTTTTATAGTGTTTCTGCTACATTTGACATAGTTGTATTTACATTAGTTGCTGTATTAATTCCAGTTGTATTTGGATTTTGTACTGTATTAGATGTTGCAACTTGATTTGTTTGACCTTTTAGTGGCCATACATGATCCACATTACAACTTTGTGAATATGGAGCTGGATTTGGCTTATCTAATTTTATAATCATTGGTAGTTTAAATGCTCCACCAAAACCTACACAGTTTCCAGGTTGTAATATCTTTTGTTTTTCAATTACATCTTGAGAAATATTTGGAAGCATTGTTCTAATATATTCGATATCTTTAGGGTGTGTCATTTTAAATATTAAGAAATTTGAACATTGAGATATTACAGTTTCTGATATTTCAACAGGTCTTTGAGAAATAATATTTAATAACACTCCATATTTACGACCTTCTTTAGCAATTCTTTCAAATATATTATATCCAATTAAGAATGTATCTGCATCTTTAGAAACATATCTATGTGCTTCTTCTAAGAAAAGATGGAAAGGAATTGACGCTCTTTCTGGTCTTTTTTTAGCAAATTCAAAGAAGAATCTAGACATTATTTTAACTATAATTTTTGCATATGTATCATCAATATCTTCAAGATTTATATTAATAATTTGTGCTTTTTTATTATCATCATTTAATACAAGTGATGCAATATATTGATCTGTTGTTATATATTTATCTACATCAAAGAATGAACCGACAAATGAATTTAATATTGATGATAATCTAACCTTTAAAATAATGGCATCATCATATAATGTTTGATTATGTAAGAAACCTTCCGATATTAATGTAAATTCTAAAGCTTTTGAAAAATCTCTTAAAGTATAAAATGCATTGTTTGGTTCTTCAGTTGCTTCTAATTCTTCATTTAAATATTTTAATATATATTCATTAATTAATACTGCTTCACCAAAATTACCATGTGAATCTATTTCAAAACACTCTGAAAAGTTTCTTGTATAACCTAAACCTTGTACTTGTGCATCAAAATTAAATTCTTTTGTATGACATACTTCGATTATTGTAAATATTTCATTTTTCTTTTCTTTAGCAGTCTCATTACTATAAAGAATGGCAAGTAAAGCTTTAGCAATCAAATGATTCTTATAAGAATTTACTCTCTCAGAATTCTCAGAAAATATTTTTGCTAATTTTAAAGTTCTTTCTAAAATAGGAATTTGACTATGATTATCACATTGTAATAATAGTGTATAATCATCTAATGTAAGCAAATGTGTTGGTATTTTTAAATATTTATCACCTGGATCTTGAGGATTTGTAGTAATAAATTTATAACTATATAATGGATTAATCTTATTTAGTTCTCTAAAAGCTGTTTTATATTCACCATATGCATCAAATATAAATATATTGGCATTATATGGAACACTTTTTGGATTAGAAAACATATTTTGTACTAATCTTGATACACCCCAAGATTTACCTGATCCAGTATTACCAAATATTGCAAAGTGATTTGCAAATATATCGTTTATTTTTACACATACATCATAATCTTTATAAATTGAAGATTTACCAATATAAAGAGTTGTTTCGTCGTATACACCCATTAGTTGTTTTAATTCTGTATCATTTACAGTTCTTATAGTTGATGAAAGAAGTGGCTTTCTAATAACACCAGATACATATCTATCATCAAAGAATTCACCTAAAAATCTTATTTTAATAGTATCACCATTTACTTCCTCTACTTCACCTAATATTCTTTGATTTTCAGCTTCAAAAACAACATTCATGTTCATTACATCAACATCTTGTCCTTCTTGTAAATTTGCTTCAACATGAGCTTCACCTTCAGTAATATATTTAATCTTACCAAACATATAAGCCAACTCCTTTATTATTAAGAATATTATAACATATAAATTGTAATAAAAAAAGAAACTTCTTAAATTATAAGAAATTTCTTATTTTAAATTAATTAAAGTATTAATATCAATTTTTTCTATATTTTTAAATTTATTTCTTGTTTTATTTATATTACCTACCCATGTAGTACTTCCTGGATTATACTTTCTTGCTATAGTTTCTACAGTAGTTAACCCTTTTGCGTAATAACTTTTTGCCATCATTTTAACATAAGATAAAACACCAAATTCAATATTATTATACTTAATTAATCCATGTGATGACATACCACCATAAATATTATTACATTTTCTCATATATTTTGAGTTTAAATTACCAGATTCAATATAAGCAATTGATGCTAGTACATCATAATCTACATTAGTATAAATACTTGAAAAATAATTTATTAATCCATAAATATATTCTCTTGAATAAATATTTGAATTAGTATATTCTTGTTTAAATAACTTTTTATTAGATTTTTTTAGTTTAAATAAATAATCTATTAAATTTTTATCTAAACTATCGTAATTATTATGTGTATTTCCAATATCATTTCTATTGAATTTAGTATCCTTATTATCAATAATAATGGATTCTTTTATATTATTTATAGATATACCAAATGTATTACTATAAAAATTAAATATATCCTTATTATCATTAATAAAATTTACTACATCCTCTTCAAGATTATATTCATTTATAGTTTGTGCAGCGATTACGTTGCTTGTATTTGTTATTTTGTTATTATTTATAAATATTTCATTTTTACAAATACCTATAATTAATATAATTAACGTAAATATAAGTGAAATTATTTTTCTTTTCAGCTCACCATTATTTTTCATGGTTATCACCAATACCCCCATTTATCCTCTTTACTAGAAGATACATAAATTATATCATATTTGATACAAAAAGTCAAATTATCACCTCAAATAACATGGTATTTTACTTCATTAATAATATATGTATTACATTAAATAATATACCTTTATTTGCAATTTATTAATTTGTGATATATAATCTTGTTAATGGAGGTGTTATATATGAATAAAGACAAAATTAAAAATCTTAAAGGAAAAGGAAAAGGTTTTATAGCAGAATTTAAGGCATTCATTTTAAAAGGAAATGTAATGGATATGGCAATTGGTGTCATTATCGGTACTGCTTTTGCCGGTATAGTAACAGCTTTAACTACAGATATTATCAATCCATTAATTAACGGTATTGGTGGAGCTGAAGTTGGTGGTGAACTTAAGATTTATGGTGGTCAAGTAATTAAGTATGGTGATTTTATTACTGCAGTTATTAATTTCTTAATCATGGCATTTGTTTTATTTATTTTATTAAAGTTTGTAAATAAAATAATGGCTATTGGAAAAAAGAAAGAAGAAGAAAAACAAACTGAAGAAAAAGCAGCAGACATTGCCCTACTTGAAGAAATTAGAGATTTATTAAAGAAAAAGAATAAATAATTAATAAAAAAGATCTTCCTTAATTGGAAGATTTTTTTAAATCCATCTTGCTATATAAATATTTCTTGTTTTTCCTTCTTCATATTTATCAAAAATACCTAATATACTATTAATTAGTTTTTGTAATAAATCTGTCTTATCAGTAATTATTACTCTGGTTAATTCATATTTCATTGTTTTTCTAAAAATATAATCATCTATATATCTTGCTAAAACCATATCTATTTGTTCTACTTTATTGATTTTTTCAGAATCTAATGGATTTACCGAAAAAATATATTCTCTATAAATTTTAATTAAAGAAGCAGTAAAATTATCGTCTTCAAAATAATCAAAATTAACTATTTTATAAAAGTTAGGACAGTGATTTAATATTTGTTTGCTATTATCCATATTGTTTACCTACCTTACTATATAAATTATAATATATTTAATTAATAAAGTAAAGAAAATAAAAAGACTTTCTTAAAAAAGTCTTATAATATCTTGAATTGTAACAATAATCATTAGTAAGAAAATAAGTGCAAATCCAACCATATGAAAGTATCCTTCTACTTTTTGATTTACTTTCTTACCTCCTCTAATTAATTCAATTATAACGAATAATACATGACCACCATCAAATGCTGGGAATGGTAATATATTTATAAATCCTAAATTAATTGATAAGAATGCTACTAAATATAATACTTGTTCTAATCCCATCTTAGCTGAATCAGATACAACTGTATAAATTCCTACTGGTCCTGATAAAGATTTAATTGATATTTTACCAGTAAGTAAACCACCTATTGTTTTAAACATTGTTTCATATACTGTTCCAAATTTTCTAAATGCATAATTAATTGCATTCATAAATCCATATTTTTTTTCACTATTTGCTTTAATACCAAAATAATTTACTTCGATTTTTTCTCTTGTTACTTTCTCAGGGCTTACCTTTAAATCTTCGATAGTACCATTTTCATGTTTTACTTTAATATCATAGATATTATCATCATCTTTCATAATTAATTCTATTTGTGCTGTATCCCAACTATTTACATTATGATTATTAACTGAAAGTATCATATCTTTATCTCTCATACCTGCTTTATATGCTGGAGAATCTATTTCAACACTATCTATTACTGGATCAAATGATGCAGAACCCCAAATTAGTGATGTAATAAATAATAATACAAAAGCAAGTATAAAATTCATTGTAACACCCGCACAAAGAATTAATAATCTTTGCCACCAAGGCTTATTACACATAAATTTTTCTTTTTTTACTTTTTCGTCATCCTCTTCAACTTCACCAGCCATTTGAACATAACCACCAATTGGTAATGCTCTAATTGAATATTGAATTTTATCTTTTCCTATATGTTTATGAATTAATGGTCCCATACCAATTGAAAATTCATATATATGTACTCCACACTTCTTAGCAACTATAAAATGTCCAAATTCATGAATAGTAACTAAAATACCCAATATTAATAAAAATAATAATAAATATAAAAACCACATATTAATCCTCCTTAAAATAATATTATAATTACTAAATATACTAAGCTAGTAAATAATAAACTATCTAATCTATCTAAAATACCACCATGACCTGGTATTAATTTTGAAAAATCTTTTATATTATTTTCTCTTTTTATTTTACTAAATATTAAATCTCCTAGTTGTCCAGATATACTTAAAGCTAGTGTTATAACTATTAAAAATAATATATTTATTTGATTATTTATGAAGATTAAATAAAATATTGTTCCGCCTACTACACCAAATATATTACCAGCAATAATACCTTCTAATGTTTTATTTGGAGATATCTTTGAAAATTTATGTTTTCCAATTAATTTACCTATTAAATAAGCAAATATATCATTTAAGCAAACTATTGATATTAAATATAATATAACTATTTTTTTTGTTAAAACTATTGTATTTAATGTACTTATACCTAATCCAACAAATGTTATAAAACCAATTAAACTAAATGCATCAGATAATAAATATTTATCTTGATATTTAGGAATTAAACTTGGTATGGTTAATAATATTAATGGAACTAATAAAGATATATATTTAACTCCAATAAAATAATTAGCCATAACACTATTTAATATTACAATACTTAATATAGAAATAAGTCCAAATACAATTACAATTGCTGGATATTTTTTTAAAAATGCTATTTCTTTATAAGCTAATATAGCAACAAATGACATAAATGCCACAAAATAATTACCTCCTAGAATATAAAATGCAGTAAACAGTGCAACAATAATAATGCCACTTAAAAGCCTTTTTTTCATATCATCACCTACTTAAAAGTATACTACTTAATTATTATTAAAACAATTAAAAAATAGTGTATTTTACACTATTTATATGCTTATTAGAATGAATCTATGTTAATTTTAACTTGATTTAATCCTAATATATATGCATGAGCTTGAACTAAAGTACGAATAGCTTTAGCGGTATTACCAGATTTTCCAATAACTACTCCTCTATCTTTTTCGGTTACAATAACTTCAAGAATAATTGATTCGTCTTCTCCACCAAACTCAGAAACTTTAACCATATCTGGTTCACTAACTATACTTTTAACTAAGTATTCAGTAAATTCTTTAATTTTCATATACTACTTCTCCTTTTT
This sequence comes from uncultured Erysipelotrichaceae bacterium, assembly GCA_902783185.1. Classification (GTDB taxonomy): domain Bacteria; phylum Bacillota_I; class Bacilli_A; order RF39; family UBA660; genus RUG12834. The sequence goes on along the minus strand of CACZPQ010000052.1, from coordinate 4,814 downwards.
AGTAGTTGTTTTCTTAGTTGTAGTTGTCTTTTTAGCTGGAGCTTTTTTAGCAGTTTCTTTTTTTACTTCAGTTGTAGTTTCTTTCTTTTCTGCTTTTTTAACTTCTTTTTTAGTTGTTTTCTTTTTAGAATCTGCAAATTTCTTTGTTATACCAACTTTTTTAAATAAAGATCTTACTGTTTCGGTTGGCTCTGCTCCCTTAGATAACCAAGATAATGCTTTTTCTTCATCAATATTGATTTCGTAAGGATTTTTAATTGGATTATAAGTTCCTACAGTTTCAATGAATCTACCATCTCTTGGACTTCTAGAATCAGCAGCTACGATTCTATAAAATGGTTTTTGTTTTGCTCCCATTCTTTTAAGTCTTAATTTAACAGCCATAATAAATTCCTCCTTTTTAACTATATGTATAATTATATATAAAAATAATAAAAGTGTCAACCTTTTTTGGTTAACACTTAATCTAAATATTCTTCATTTACTTCATCTATTTGTTCTACTTCAACTTTTTTTTCTTCGTTTGGTTCGATTATTTCTTCATAATCATCACTAATTACTTCAACAGGAACTCTTATCATTGTATTACCTACTACTTCAACTGCTAATTCTTTATCAATAGATAATTTGATTTGATCATTATCTATTTTAACTTCATTTACTGTTGGTTGTTTTAAACTTCTTACAATAACTTCTTTTCCATCGCTTATATTTTCTTTTAAATGTACTGGTATAGTTTCATTATAATTATAAGTTTCTTTGGATACATTAGTTTTTGTATCGTTGTCGTATGAATACCAAACGTTTACATCATAAGATCCATTAACATTTATGTTATCTCCATTAGAATATCCATTAAATTTATGGTTTATTACCCAACATCCTAATACAGTATTGGGTGTATTTTCAACTGCCATACTAAATTCATTAGTTGATGTTTTCTTTGATTTACCTATGACAGCTTTAGTAACTATTTCTTTATAGTTATTCATTAATTATCACCTTCTAATCTAATTTATGCTATTTGCCTATTTATGTTTACAATTTTATATTTTATTTGATTATTATAGTAATTTTGTGATAAAATTAATGTGTTAGTTTTTATGGCCTGTTGGTGAAGAGGTCTAACACATTGCCCTCTCAAGGCAACATTCATGGGTTCAAATCCCATACAGGCTACCAATAAAAAAGAAACCTTATTATAAGGTTTTTATTTTTTTCTAATAGTTTTTACTAAATTTTTAAAACTTCTTTTGTTTAATTCTTTTCCTTCATACTTATTTAATACTTTTTGAAATAACTCATCTTTATTATTTAATATTTTACTATAATAATTTTTTCCTTCAGTATCCATAATACTATCCTTGAAATTATTTATTTTTGTTTCTACATAGCTTGAATAACTTAAATCTGTTTCATAAGTATTTATATTAGATATACCAGTTGGATATGGTCCAAATAACCCACCAGATTCGAAATTTCCACTATATGAATTATCATTCTTAATTCCATAGTAAACAAATGGTTCACTAATTTCTTTTCTTGTAAGTAAATGTAATTCAATTATTTTATCTTGTATAAATACGCCAAATATAAATCTATCATCAGTATATTTACTTTCTATATCATTTACTATACCTTCAAACCAACCATTTTCGTTTAATATAATTCTACCTTGCCATGAACCTTTTTTGTTTGTTTCTTCATCTATCAACCAATCACATTTTATTTCAAATACTTTATTCATAATTACCAAAACCTTCCAATTACTAATAATAGTATATCATTGTGTTTATGTTTTAGTCAATTACGATATTTATACTAGTTTTTTATAAATTTGTATTATATAATTATTATATAATACGGAGGTAGTATGGAAGTAAAATTTAAAATAGCTGCGGAAGAAGATATCGAAGGAATAATAAAACTGTGTAATGCTTGTTTTAACGAAAATACTTCTTTAGAATATGCTAAAAGAATTTATAATGAGAATAAAAACGATCCTAATCAAATTTATGTAATAGGTATATTAAATGACGAAATAGTTACTCATGCTAAAATTAATATAATACCTACTATATATGAAGATATGAATGTATATGCAATATTAAATCATGTTTGTGTTAAAGAAGAATTAAGACGTGAACATATTGGTACTAAATTATTAGATTATTGTTTTAAAATTGCAAAAGATAATAATTGTAAGTGTGTCGAATTATGGTCTAAAAACTTTAGAATTCCTGCCCATTCTTTATATCATAGTTATGGATTTGAAGTAATGGATGCTAAATTCTTTACAAAAGATGTAGAATATTAAGAGGTGTAGTTATGAAAATTAGTAATATTTATATTGGTGGTTGGTTTCAAAGAACTATGTTACAACTATCTGAAATGTATGATTTTTTAAGAGAAGGAACTTCTCAATTAGAATTATCGCAAAAGAAATTAAATGAATTACGTAAAAACTTATTAATTGGTAATATTGAATATGGTGTTGATGGTGAAGAATATTTATGCTTTACTACTTCACTAGGTATTAATATCAAAATTTTTGAGGATGGATTAATAATACTAAATAATAAAAATGTATCTGAAGATACTTTATTTACGGACATTAATAAGGTACAAGATTATTATGAAAATTCTTTATCGCCTGCTCTTAACTATTTATTTAGTTTAGGTGCTCCAGTTCCTAAAGAACTAGCAGGAATAAAAAATGTCTATCCATATTTTATAGTTTGTGAAAAAGCAACAAATGCTCAAATGCAAGAATTATTAATTAAAACTGAAAGACAGAAATATTTTGAATTTGATAATGATAAATATAACGTTATTAGAGGAGATAAATATTATTTTATTAATAATAAAAAACAATCTGAAGATAAGATTGAAAGATATATTGAAGAACAAGTATTTATTAGAGAATTTAAAGGTCAATTACATAGATATTTAAATATTCATAGAATTATTTGGGAAAAGATTGATAAAGTAAAAGAAAATGTTAAAGTAAAAGGTGCTGATATTGTTAAATTTACTACTAAACTTGAGGGATATGCTAAAACAATTACTTTAATTGATGGTAGAATTAAACAAATGAGTACTTATATATCTACTAGAGAAAAAATTGCTAAGAGCGATGCAGAATTAGCTGAATTTTTAGAGATATCTGGGTATAGATATGAAACATTAAGAGATACACTAAACTATATTCAATATTTATGGTCTATGACTCAAAATTATGTAACTGCTGCACAAAAGCAATTCAATAATATTAAATCAGATGTAACTAGTAAATCAGTAAATAGTTTAACAATTGTAACATCAATGAGTGCTGGTGCTGCAATATTAGGTTTATTTCAAAAGTCAGAACCTAAATTCACATGGTTTGGGGTTATGTATTTCTTTATTTTAGCTTTAATTGGTTGGGGTTCTCAAAAAATATTAAATTACATATCTAATAAACAAAAATACGATGTTACTGATGTAGAATATGAAAAGAATATTAAATAAAATATTCTTTTTTATTTAATAAAAAAACATATATATTTAACTATATATGTTATTTTTTTATCCTATTGTGTATGGATTAGTCGTTGTTCCTTCCCCAGCCGTAATTATTACATTTGACTTAAGAAAGACAACTGGTCTAATAATAATAGAACTATATAAATATCCATAACTAATTATCCCAGAATTACTAATAGTTAATGCACCATAAGCATAACTAGAAATAGCAAACGGAGTTAAAGTCCATTGATTAGTGTTTATATCAAGTAACCAATCATTATTTTTACAATCATTATATGTATACCATGATCTCATTGATATAGATAGACATTTTTGCCTATTATATGTTTGTCCTCCTAATGTTGCAAAACCATAATCACTTGGATATACTAATGCTACTTTTCCTGTCCATGATGATGTTCTTGGTACTGTATCATTACATGAACTGCTAGATGAACAAACCTTTCCATTTGTATTTAATCTTTCTTTTGTATATGATGTACTTGCTGTTAAATCGCTTTCCCAATTTGAATCATATTCTCCTGCATTATTTGATGGTGATCCTAATTTCCATACTACACTTTCTATTTTGTTTTGTTCTTCACTACTTATTGTTGTACTTGGTTTATCTGCTGTTTTAGAATTATTATTTGAGTTATACCATTTTCCATCTGTTCCTACTACAACATTTCCCAAATAGTCTTGATTTAACTCTTGCATTAGATCTGCCTGTGACCATTCGTTTACTCCATATCCATTATTTACTCCTGAAGCTGAAGAATCCCATGAATAATTTCCTAAAGTCTCTGCTCTTATTATTTTTACTAAACTTTGTGTTCGACCTCTTGAAGTCTCTATATTATTCATTACTCCAATGATTCGCCATAATTCATTATTAAATGATACATAATTATTTGGATTCGCTCCTATATATCTTAGATTATGATCAACAGTTTCATCATCTACTATTGAGTCATCTGTTTGAGCTAAGTTAGTTATATATTCTGCAATTGTAGGTTGTACTTCTACTGGATCAGTTGCTTCTCCTTCAACCATTATCTTTATGTTTGCTACCTTATCATCCATTGTATCATCTGCTGTGTCTTCATCTACCCATAGTTTTATTTCGTGTGTTCTTTCTACTCCTGGATTTATTATTAATGGTTCTGTATTTAGTTTATATTTTATTTCATTCATATTTGTTATTGTATTATCTACTTTTGGTAATGCAGTAAGTGATTGTTTACTTGTATATTCTCCATTATCTTTATATTTTATTGCATAATATGAATGTGGTAATGTATTTG
>CACZPQ010000051.1 GCA_902783185.1 uncultured Erysipelotrichaceae bacterium | reverse complement strand
TTAGCAAATGTAAAATACATTATACCTACTAATAATATAAAGCATGATAAAACTATACTTACTTTCTTTATATAAGTATTCTTATTTCGTTTTAGTTTTATTTGTCTTAATGCTTTATCTTTATTAAATACTTTCATATATACCATTCCTAGTATAATGATAGCATATTTAACCCCCCCCCCCGCAAGGCCTAAATTAGCCTTATAAAATCAAAAAAAGTTGGAATAATATCCAACTTAATTAACTATCTAACATTTAAAATACCAAAATTTCCATCTTTTCTTTGATAAAGTACTGATACACAATCTTCATCAATATTCTTGAAAGCAAAGAAATCATGACTTAATAATTCAGCTTGAAGTATTGCTTCTTCTTCAGACATAGGTTTAGTATCAATATCTTTTCTTTTAACTATCTTAGTATTTGAAACTTCTTCTTTAGCTATATCAAAATCATAATTAATCATCGCTACAGAATTATCTTTGTATTTTCTTTCAAAACGTGTTTTATTTTTTCTGATTTGACGTTCTAATTTATCAATAACTAAATCAATCGCAGCATATAAGTCATTATCAATTTCTTCCCTTCTTAAAGTAAAATCTTTAGTAGGAATAGTAACTTCAATTATTTGGTCTAAATTTCTTACCCTTACTCTTACAGTAGCATTAATTTCTTCTGGAGTTTCAAAATACTTATTAAGTCTACCTAGTTTTTCTTCAATATAAGATTTAATTGATGGAGTAACTTTTACCTTATCTTCATGAATAGTTATTTTCATAATAATACCTCCTAAGTAAATTATATCATTTTTATAGTAAAAGTAAATTATTGATTTTAATTAAAAATGAATATATAATAGTAGAGTTGTTTAAAAATAAAAAGACTACACTTACACATTAGTAGTCTCTATCGCTGAAACATTCTTTGCTTGTAACCCTTTTGGAGTTTCAATTAAGTCAAATTGAACTTTTTCACCTTCATTAAGAGTTTTGTAACCTGCTTTATCAATTGCCGAATAGTGTACAAATATATCTGCAGTGTCACTATATTCAATAAATCCAAATCCTTTTTCATTATTGAACCACTTTACTCTACTTTCCACAACTATCACTCCTTCCTACTATAATACTATTGTAATAACTTATTACGGTATTTATATTACCATAATAGTTTTATATGAATTTACTTATGGTCTAAATAATAATTATTATTGTTTTTTTATATAAATTATCGACAATATATATAATCTTTATATTTTTTAGACAAAAAAATAATAGCTTTAAACTATTATATTTTATACATCTTTGATACAGATTCTATCTTTGTATTATCATTTAAAATAACATAACCTTTATTCCAATTAATTTCACAAATAAAATCTTTATTAATTATTGTTGATCTAGATACTCTAATAAATCTCTTATCTAATTGTTTTAAAATATCTTTAATGGATAAATTACACTTATATGTATTATATTTAGTATAGATAATTAACTTTCTTGTACTTGTATCTCTTTCTATATATTTAATTGATTTATAAAGTATATTATAATGAGAAGACTTATAAGATATATCTAATATTTTATCATCTAAACTATACTTAACTATCTTTTTAATATCTTTAGTTAATCTTTTATCCATGTTTTGATATTTTTCAATAAACTCAAATACATTACATACTGTTCGATGAACCGTTTCAAACATATTACCATGATGGGTTAAAAATATAATATAACTATCACAATCAAATTCTCTAATATATTCAGCAATATTTACTCCAGATATATTTTGTTTTAAATGTACACTTAATATATATGTTTTCATTATAGACATATCTTTTATTTCTTCTTTTAATTTAGTAGTATATTTGTTATATGTAACTATACTATAATCTATATCATATGGAAATAATGTCTTAGAAATTATCTCTTTTACTTTATTAATGGATTCTATATCATCATCTACGATAATAAATTTCACTAATAGTTCCCTCTCGTTAATCACTATTTAAAAAACACAACCTTAAACATTTTATAACAATAAAATATATAATTCAATTATTTTTTTAATAATTATTATGTGTTATAATAAAAACATAGAAAAAGGGATATTTATGAAGAAAAAAATAATAATTAGTATAATACTTATAATTATAATTAGTTTAATTATATCAATATTATTTATATTTAATTTTTTTAAACCAGTAACTACTGTTATTAATTTATCAGACAATTTAACATTTCAATATGATGATGAAGTATATTTATATGATACAATATCTATTATAGATGGTAATATCTTAACAGAAAATTATTTAATTAATACAGATGAATTAGGTAGTAAAGAAATAGAAATATCATATAAAGATAGTAATAAATGGAAAAAAACTTATAAGTATAGTATTGATGTTGTTGATAAAATAGCTCCGCTATTATCAGTTGGCAAAAACTTATATGTTGGTGTTGGTAATAAAGATGAAGAAATATTAAAAAATGCTTTTTGGGGAGATAACTGTGATAGAGAAGT
>CACZPQ010000050.1 GCA_902783185.1 uncultured Erysipelotrichaceae bacterium | reverse complement strand
TAAAGATGAATATGTGTATCAAACATCATGGGGAACAACAACAAGAATGATTGGTGCATTAATAATGGTTCATAGTGATGATTTTGGACTTGTTTTACCACCAAGAATAGCTCCTAAACAAGTTGTTATTATACCAATAGGTAATGATGATAAAGTATTGGAACTTGCTAATAAGTATAAAGAAGAATTACAAAATAATAATATAGTTGCATATATTGATAATTCAGATAAATCCCCAGGTTTTAAATTTGCTGAAGCCGAAGTAAATGGTATTCCAGTTCGTATTGAAATTGGTGCTCGTGATTTAGAAAATAATACTATAACTTTTTGCAGACGTGATACAAGAGAAAAAATTACTGAATCATTAGATATTGATATAGTATCATATACTAAGAATTTACTTGAAACTATTCAAAATGATATGTATGAAAGAGCAAAAACAAGAAGAGATGAACTTACATTCGAAGCACATACCTTAGATGAAATAGAAAATATATTAAATAACAAACCTGGATTTATTCATGCTATGTGGTGTGGAGATGTAGCTTGTGAAGAAAGAATAAAGGAAATAAAGGGTTGCAAATCAAGATTAATTGATGATTCTTTAGGTAAAATTGATGATAAATGTGTATGTTGTGGACGTGAGGCTAAACATCATGTTATATGGGGAATCCAATATTAGGTGATATAAATGAAAAAAATAATCGGAATATTTCCAACTGTAAAATTATTTCAAAATGATAATCCTTTTGAGGATGAATATAAATTTTTAAATAATTATAGTAAGAGAGTATATGAAGCTGGTGCAATTCCATTTGGAATTTTACTTAATGATGGTAAGCTTGATTATGAAGTATTAGATATGTGTGATGCATTTTTATTACCTGGTGGTAATAGAGTTGATCATGAAACATATAAATTACTTGAATATGCTAGAATTAAGAAAAAACCTGTTTTAGGTATATGCCTTGGTATGCAAGCTATGGCCATATATTCAACAATGATTGAAGAATGCTTAAATAATAATATTAGTTATGATGATGAAAAATCTAGATATGAATTATATCAACAAGTAAAAAAAGATAATCCAATATTAACAATTTTAGAAGATGATAATATTCATAATCATTTTGTTTTAAGAAATACTATAGAAGAAGGAAAACATGAAATTACCATAAATGATAATTCTTACTTAAAAGATTGTTATGAACAAGATAAAATAAATGTAGTATCACTTCATAATATCATTGCAAGTAGAATTGGAGTTTTATTTGATGTTGTTGCATCATCACCAGATGGTGTAATTGAAGCAATAGAACCAAAAGATAAAGATTTATTTTGGATTGGTGTTCAATATCATCCAGAAGTAGATGATAATGATAAGTTAATAAAGTATTTTGTAAATAATATTAAGTAAAGGGTGGTTTTAATTGAAAATTTTTATTGCATGCTCTAAATGGAATTATAAATTTATTCCTTATGTTAAAAATAAATTAGAAGAATTAGGTCATGAAGTAATTCTTCCAAATTATTATGATGATCCAATGATTGAAGAAAGAATAAAAAAATTTGGAAGTGTACAAGATCATGAAGAATTTTGTAAATTGTCTTTTAATATTTCAAGACAAAAATCATTAGATAGCGATGCAATATTAGTTTTAAATATGGATAAGAAAACTGAAGATGGTTATTATTATAACTATGTAGGTGGTGCTACTTTATTAGAAATGTATGATTCATTTTTACTTAATCATCCTATATATTTATATAACCCAATACCATTTAACATGTTAAGAGATGAAATAATTGGGATGCAACCAATTGTTATTGATGGAGATTTAAAGAAAATAGGTGATACAAATGAGAAAAATAAAATTAAAGAGCGCATATAGACATTTTAAAGGTAATTTATATTTTGTTGAAGATGTAGCATATGATAGTGAAAGTAATATGAAATATGTTATATATAGAGCATTATATGGTGAATATAAATTATGGATAAGACCACTTGATATGTTTTTATCTGAAGTAGATCATGAAAAATATCCAGATATAAAACAAAAATATAGATTTGAAGAAGTAACAGAGAAGGAGGACTAATTATGATAGATATAAAATTAATTAGAGAAGATAGAGATAAGGTTAAAGAAAACATTAAGAAGAAATTTCAAGATGAAAAATTACCATTAGTAGATGAAGTATATAACTTAGATATTAAGGTTAGAGAAGTTCAAACTAATATGGATAATTTAAAGGCAGAAAAAAATAAATTAAGTTCTGAAATTGGTAAGTTAATGGCTTCTGGTAATAAGGAAGAAGCAGAAAATGTAAAGAAAAAGGTAAGTGAAAATGCAGATAAAATTGCTTCTTTAGAAAATGAAAAAGAAGAACTTGATAATAAAATTAAAGAAATAATGTATGTAATACCTAATATTATTGATGATAGTGTACCAATTGGTAAAGATGACACAGAAAACGTTGAAGTAGAAAGATTTGGTGAACCAGTTGTTCCTGATTATGAAATCCCATATCATGCAGATATTATTAATGCACTAAATGGTATGGATAAAGAAGCTGCTGGTAGAACATCTGGTGAAGGTTTTTATTATCTACTTGGTGATATAGCAAGACTTCATGAAGCAATGATTGCATATGCAAGAGACTATATGATTGAAAATGGTTTTACTTATGCTATTCCACCATTTATGATTCATGGTAATGTTGTAGAAGGTGTTATGTCATTTCCTGAGATGGAAGCTATGATGTATAAAATTGAAAATGAAGATTTATATTTAATTGGTACATCTGAGCATAGTATGATTGGTAAATTTAAAGGACAAATTATTAAGGATGAAGATCTTCCAATTAATATGACAAGTTATTCTCCATGCTTTAGAAAAGAAGGCGGTGCTCATGGTTTAGAAGAGAGAGGTCTTTATAGAGTACATCAATTT
>CACZPQ010000049.1 GCA_902783185.1 uncultured Erysipelotrichaceae bacterium | reverse complement strand
TAAAGAAGTAGTACGATAACCAAATTTTATATCATCTTTAGTTAAAGTAATGATATTTAAATCTTTATCTAATACACTCATTTGAACTACATATTCCATTATCTCATGTAAGTATGCACCTGCGTTACCTAGTACTGATGCACCAATTGTTCCAGGAATACCAGTAGCCCATTCTAACCCCTTTAAAGAATGATTAATAGTGTCCATCGCAACTTTTGGAAGCATAGCACCACTTTGACATACAACACTATTACCCTTTATTTCATAATTATTTAAAAACTTAAATGATATAACTATTCCATCAAACATTTCATCAGGTAAAATAACATTTGAACCATTTCCTATTAAAAAATATTTAATATTATTTTCCTTAATATATTTTAATAAATTTATTAATTCATCTATATTCTTTGGAAAAGCTAAATACTTAGTATTTGTATCTATTTTATAAGTATTATAATCCTTTAAATTTGCATTTTCTATTATTTCGCATATATTATTTAGCACTTTCTAACATCTCCTTGATTTTATTATAAATTAATTCTGCACTATCAATAACTTCCATTTTCTTTAGATTATCAATATAAACTTTACTATTATCCAACATCATATCTATAGTATTACTTAGATTAATAACATCTAAATTATTTTCACTTAACATTTCAGCACAGTTCTTATCTTTTAATGCTTTAGCATTATAATATTGATGATTATTAGCTACATATGGACTTGGTATAAATATACTAGGTATTTTTAAACTTATTATTTCAGCAATAGTAGATGCACCAGCTCTTGTAACAATAAGATCAGCACTTTTTAAAATACCTGGTAAATCATCAAAATAAGGAACTATTTTTACATTTTTAGAATATTTTTCATCTTTAAATTGGTCATATATATTTTTACCTGTTATATATAATACTTGATAATCTTTATTTTTAACTAATTTTAAATATTCTTTTAATTTTTCACTTAATGTTGATGAACCTAAAGATCCTGCAACTACAACCACAAGTTTTTTATTATCATCAAAACCAATTGATGATTTTTTTACTTTAGGAATAGTCAAGGCTCTACTACCTGTTGGATTACCTGAATAAAAGACATTCTTATTTTTAAAATACTTTATTGATTCTTCCATTGATACACCAATAAGATTGGCATATTTTTCTGTTAATTTATTTACTTTGCCTGGTATAGCATTTTGTTCGTGAATAAATATTGGAACATGTAATTGATGTGCTGCAACAATAACTGGATATGTTACATATCCTCCTATTCCAAGAACTACATCAGGTTTAAATTCTTTAATTAATTTTTTTATTTCATTAATATCTTTAATAATTAAATAAATATTTTTAACATCATTTAAAACATTCTTAGTTAATCCATATATTTCAATGGATTTAAATTCTATACCAAGTTGTGGTACTATATCTTTTTCCATTCTATTATTTGTACCTACATAAATTACTTTAGTGTTTTTATCATGACTTTTAAACTTATCAATTAAAGCAAGTGCTGGATATATATGTCCACCAGTACCACCTGCAGCAACAAGTATTCTCATTAACATCACTCCAATATAATTATACTATAAAAAATATGAATTTAGTAAAAATAAAGAGTAAATATATAAATTTACCCTTGATTATTATTAAAGTTAACTGTCTTATCAACTACTGTTAATACATCTTTGTTATTAAAAGGTTTAACCAACATATCACAAATGTTATATGTAAATGCTTTATTAATCATATCTTTAGAATCTTCTCCTGTAATAATAGATACTGGAATACGACTAAATAATTCATGCTCTTTAAAATAATCTAATACTTCAAATCCACCCATCTTAGGCATATTTAAATCTAATAATACTCCAACTATATGATAATTAGGATAATTATTAATAATATCAATTACTTCAAGTCCATTTGTTGCAATTACTGTTTTGTATTTTTCAGCTATTGATTTAGAAATAAAACTTGTTACTAATTTAGAATCATCAGCAACTAAAACAATATCTTCACTCTCATTATTTAATACATTATCAAAAGCATTTGATGTAGTATTAACACCTAAATACTCTTTTAGAATATTAACCATTTGATTAGTTATGTTTACAAAATTATCATAATTTTTCTCAACAAATCCTAAATCATTACCCTTACCTGCCATTTCATGGTCTAATGCAACTTTAGCAACATCAGTAAAACCTAAATATCTTGCATCACTTTTAATTGAATGTGCATATATTGCATAATTAGCCATATCATTTTGTTCCTTATATTTTTTTAATTCAGATAGTTTTTCATCTATACCATCTAAGAAATCTTGGCAAGTTTCATTATAAACACCAACATCTCCAAATAATTCAATTGCAGTATCAGTATCAACATTATATTGTTTTAAAAAATTAATATCTAACATAATAATCATCCCTCACTATATTACAATTTAAGTATAACATTAATTAATTAATAAATCAAAAGTAATATGTAAACTTTACTAATTAAATGCCAACTCAATGTCAAGGTTCTTATCTTTAAATGCTATATATAAATATATAAATCCTGAAATAGCAATTAATAACGATGCCAAAAAAGATAAATAAGTAAGATTCTTTGTTTCTTGACTTGCTGATGGATTAAGATTTTTTATACTATCAACTGATGATTTTAAAAAATATAAATAAACAATAACTAATATAGAAAATATAACTATTATTATTTTTTGATATTTTTCTTTGTCTACTTCATTATTAAATATAAAATATTTTTTTTCTAAACTATTTGAATAGAAACTTAAAGCAATTATACCTAAATAAACTATCCATATAAAATCCTCTATATTAATTTCTTTTATTCTTTCATTAACATCATTATACATATATAAATTATATGTTTATATATTAAAAAAAGTAGTTAAACTACTTTTCTTCTACTTAATTCTAATACTCTTTCTTTTTCAATTACTTCTTCAGTAATTAATCTGTTATTATCTATAATAGAATTTTTATAATCACCACATGCCAACTCAATATCATTAATACTACTTTGTATTTTATTTAAAGAATATATAAGTCTTTTTTTAATCATATAATCATTACAATTGTTTATAGTACTTAAGATAGCATAATAATCATCTTTTAATTTACTTAATTCTAATTCTACATCTACAATATCCTTTAGATTTTTATAATCATTTTTAGCATTTTCTTTTAATAATAAAATTTTATCAAAAGTTTCACTTTTATTCATTTTATTTGGTAATTTATTAATATCCATTAATAAATTATTAATAGTTATTTCATATGGTATTATTTTATCATCAGATATTTGCATTTTTATTTCATAATTAGATCCTCTAGTTTTATAATTGATTTCATATTGTTGATAAGAAGGAATGACATACATATTATCTAAATAGTAAAAATCATCATTTTTAGTTAATTCACCCTTTTTTAAGCAATATGAATTATCTTTAAAATTAGTATTAGTATTAATAACAATGTTTTTAATACCTAATTTATCCAATTTTAATATTAAATCTACCATTTGATTCTTTCTATCTTTTATAGTTAATAAATATTCATATAATTGATAAAAATTTTTTCTTATTTCTTCATTTAAATAATAATTAATAATAATAGTTTTAACATCAGAATAACTATTAATTACATTAATAATTTCTTTATTATCATTTAAAAAGTTTTTTATCTTTTTTGATCCTATTTTCTTTTTACTATTATTTAGTTCTTTTAATTTAGAATCACTATATTTTATACTATTAAGAAAATTAATAACATTGTTATTAAAAACTTCAAATTCATCTAATATTACAACTAAAGCTAACAATTCTTTAATACCTATTTCAATAGAATTTTTCACCAAAACACCCTCCATTAAAACAATTATAGCAAACCAAAAAATAAAAGAAAAGAAAAAATGCTTATAATTAAGCATTTCTTTTTTAAGATGGTGGAGGGACATGGATTTGAACCATGGAACCCGAAGGAACAGATTTCCTACTACTACGGTTTTCACCGCTACAAATGTATTTGTAGTCTGGACTTTCTCTTTATCTCAGTGAGATACGCTGTGTAAAGTCTCTACACTCAAGTATTTCTACTTTAGCTCGGGATTAACATACTTTAATAGCTTCAGTCTTCCCCGAATTAGCAGCGTCCACTTTATATATTACTATATAAAGGTGCAATTTAATAGAGTCTTCTATTAGGACTACAGTCTGCCGCGTTTGACCACTTCGCTATCCCTCCATAAAAAAATGGTGCCGACTGAGGGAGTCGAACCCCCAACCTACTGATTACAAGTCAGTTGCGCTACCAGTTACGCTAAGTCGGCATCAATGGTGGACACTATAGGACTCGAACCTATGACCCCCTGCTTGTAAGGCAGGTGCTCTAACCAACTGAGCTAAGCGTCCAAAAACCTTTGACGATTTAAAATATATCACAAAAAGCATACCATTGTCAATAATTATAATTCATTTTATGACAAATAATTAAAAAAAATAACTATTTATTTTATTTCATAGTTATTGTTATTAATTATTATATTAGATTCATAGAACGCTAACATCATTTTATATAAACTTACTATATCATTATAAGAACATGTTTCATAAGAAGAATGCATTGCAAGTTCTGCAATACCAACATCAATTGATAAAACACTCACATGTCTTAAACTTAAACCACTTAATGTTGAACCTGTGGCTATATCATTTTTAGTAGTTGCATCTTGATATTTTATTTTATTCTTTTTACATATTGTTTTTATTATTGATGAAGATATTGAATTAGTTGTTGAGTTTATTTCTTTAATTATTGTAAATCCTTTACCTAAACAAGGAGAAGATGTATCATCAGAATATTCACTATGATTAGGATGATAAGCATGAGTATTATCTGAACTTATAATAAATGAACTAGATAATGATTTTAATATATCCATATCATAAAAAGAAGCAATTTTCTTTAATACATCCATTAAAAAACTACTATCTGCTCCTTCTTTAGTTAGACTACCTATTTCTTCACTATTAAAACTACAAAACACTTTAATTGATTTTGATTTAGCTTTTAAAAAAGCTAATAAAGAAGAATATACACTTGTGATATTATCTATTCTTGGTGATATTAGTAATTCCTTATTATTTCCAATAAAATATGGTTGTTCAATATTATATGCATATAAATCATAATCTATTATTTCTTCATTTATTGCTTTTTTTAATATATTATTCCAAGTATTAGTATTGTTTGATAAAGAAATAATTGGTTGCATATCAGTTTGCATATTTAAATCTAAATTCGAATTAGCTTGATCATTTTGATGTATGGCAACACTTGGTACAATTAATAATGGTTTTTTTAAATCTATTACTTGTGATTCTAATTTATTATTACTTTTTGTTATTATCCTTCCAGATAAAGAAAGTGGTCTATCTAACCAACCATAATTTAATAAACCACCATATGGCATTACATTATATTTTAAGTAATTGTTTTTAACATAAGCACCATTTGGTTTTAATATAAGTGATGGTGTATCTAAATGAGTGGTTATTATAGAAAATGATTTATTATTATCTTTAGGTATTTCAAAGGCAATTATACTTGCATCATTTCTTGTAATATAAAACTTGTTTCCTTTTAAATTCCAATTATCTATTTCTTGCAATTTAACAAATCCTTTATTTATAAAATTTTTTTCAATTTCTTTAACACAAGTAAAGGAACATGTTGATTTTTCTATAAAACTAATTAAATCTTCTCTTTTCATATTTATAGTATGAATAATTATTATTAAAATATTCAAATAAAAAACAATCTTCATTGATTGTTCATAAATAAATTATAATTTTTCATAATGTGTCCACATTCTAATAATATGTATTTCTCGTTTCTCTTCATCAACTTCATAAACAATTCTATGTTGTCTATTAATTCTTCTAGAATATAGTCCATTTAAATCACCATTTAATTTTTCATATGAAGGTGGATAACAAAATGGATCTTCAGTCATTAATACTAAAATTTTCTTACATATTTCTTCTAAGCCAGAACTTTTTAATTTTATTTTATCTTTTTGCGCCTGTCTAGAAAATTTTATTATATATTTATTACCATTCTTCATTTGGGTCAAACTCCTTAGCCTTTTCCCAATTTTCATTCTTTCTGATATCATTAACGTTATCCACTAATCCTGGTATACTAGTCAAGTAAAGAGTTTCCTCTATATTTTTCCATTCTTCTTCTGAAATTAACACGGCATTTTTTCCTTTATTATTAACAATAGTAATTGGATTAAAACCAATATTTACATCAGAAACTAATTTAAATAAATTTTGTCTTGCATTTGTAATATTAATAGTACTCATAATATTTCACCTCTTAATCATTATAACGTACTTTTTTGCGTACGTCAAGAATTATATATCTATTATTATTATATGTAATTATCATTATTTAAAACAAAAAAACAATCTTCATTGATTGTTCATAAATAAAATGGTGGCTCCAACGGGAATTGAACCAGTGACACAAGGATTTTCAGTCCTCTGCTCTACCGACTGAGCTATGGAGCCAAAAAAAATGGCGGTTCGTACGGGATTTGAACCCGTGATCTCCTGCGTGACAGGCAGGCGTCATAGGCCTCTAGACTAACGAACCAAATGGTTGCGGGAGAAGGATTTGAACCAACGACCTCCAGGTTATGAGCCTGGCGAGCTACCATGCTGCTCTATCCCGCGATGTAGTTAATTAAAAGTGGCGGAGGAATGGGGATTTGAACCCCAGCGCCGCTTGCACGACCTACTGGTTTTCAAGACCAGCCCCTTCAGCCAGCTTGGGTATTCCTCCAGCTTCAGATGTCTCCTTTTTTGGATAACAAAATGATTATAGCATACTATAATACGTGTAGTCAAACAAAAATTAACGATTTTTCACTAAAAAATGAAAAAGAGACATTATGTCTCTTTCCACTCTTTTAACTTTTCTTCAATCCATATTGGTAAGTGTTGTTTTAAAGGTGTAAAACCTCTTACAGATTCTCTTATTTTAGGATTATCTACAATTCTATAATTTAAACCTTTAACTGTTAAAATACACTTCTTAGTAGCCTCATCTATCGAATTAATTTCAACATATATAGTTTCGCCTACTTTAGCGTATTTATTAACATCTTTAACAAATTTTTCAGTAATTTCAGATATATGAATTAATCCACTATATTCATCATTTATTTTAACAAATATACCGTAACTTTGAATACCAGTTACTACACCTTTAACAACACTTCCGACTTT
>CACZPQ010000048.1 GCA_902783185.1 uncultured Erysipelotrichaceae bacterium | reverse complement strand
TCATTTTTTGCCATCTCTTTAAGTTTAATTACTTCTTCTTCTGTCCATCTTCTACTAATAGATGTATTACTTACTTCAATATTATATTTTTTTAACAAACGATTTAATGAATTATTATTAGTTTCCATTATTAAAGCAATTTCATTTAATGTATAATCTTTAGCTAATTCTCTAATTCTTTTTACTTTATCTTCCGTCCAATATTTTTTACCATCTAATAAATTAATATTTTCTTTTGATGCAATTGTTGATATTGCACTTAATGTAGTATTAAAATGCTTAGCTAATTTAGATATAGACTCAGTTTTAGCTAATTCTCTTAGTTCATTAATTTTGTCTTCAGTCCATTTCTTTTTTTGACCAATATTAGGCAAATTAAATTTATTCTTATAATAATATATTCTAGTTCTTGTTATACCTAAAGTAACTGCCATTTGGTTTATACTCATCTTACCCCAATTTTCTTTAATGAATTTTGCATGTTTTCTATTATAAGAAGAAGTTTCAGTAATAATATCTAAATTCATATCTCTTGACTTTGC
Source organism: uncultured Erysipelotrichaceae bacterium (assembly GCA_902783185.1). Lineage (GTDB taxonomy): Bacteria > Bacillota_I > Bacilli_A > RF39 > UBA660 > RUG12834. The sequence continues at coordinate 6,176 of CACZPQ010000048.1, read as the reverse complement.
TAAAATAGCTCCCTTAGTTTTATTAGGTATTACCTTAGTTAATTCACTATAATGACAACTTTTATAATATTTTAATAATGTTTGTTCCTCTTCTTTAGTCCATCTTTTATCATCATATTCAAGACCCAATTCAATACATTTTTTTCTTACTTGATACATATTCATACCCATAAATTTACTTATTTGATTTAATGATTGTTTATTAACATTATCTTTTAAATAATCAATCATCCACTTTTTCCAAGGATTATTTTCACCATGTAATACTATTCCTTCTTTTAAAGCTTTCTTTTGAACAGCATGAACACTCTTATTTAATTTTTTTGCAATATTTTTTGTTATATATCTATCAGCATATTCCCTTAATAAGTCAACCTCTTCTTTTGTCCAACGAGCACTTGTTTTAAATTCAACATTTACACCTAATGCCATCGCCCTTTTTTCTACAGTCGTTATACTACACCCTAAAAACTTAGACATTTCCATCCAAGTGATTTTACCATGATTATCTAAAATATAATTATCTTCTTCAATTGACCAATTTCTTTTCATAGTTAATTATTATAACAAAAAAGTTAAAAAATAAAAAGGTCATATTGACCTTATTGATTAAATGTAGATTCATCACTAATATTTTCTTTTAAATCATTAGATTCATCAACAGAAGCATTATTATCAGTAATTAATACTTCTTCACTATCTGAAGACAAATTATTTTGAATATTATTATCAATTATTAGTTCTTCAACTTTATTATCATTTATTTTTATTGTTTCTAAATCCTCAGGTTTTACTTTTCTATGTCTAATTTTATAAACTATAACATATACAATTAAAACAAATAATATAAATAATGAAAAGTATGCAAACCAAATATAATTATTAGCTAAAAATATATTAATATCATTCATTATTAACCTCTACATTAGTCTTATTTTCTTCAATGTTAATTGAACCACTATTTGGGATTATATGGATAAATGTATTACCATCATTAACATCAATTTCTTTACCATTTAAGTATGTATATTTAGTTTGTGCATCTCTTGATGATTTAGACCATTTAATTGGAACAGCATATCCATCACTTATGTAGTATCCATCACCACTACCAATATTACTTAAATCTTGTCTTCCTTTTTCATCACCAGTAATAGTAGAATTACCTACTTTATAAACTATTATATTTTTAAAATGGTATTGTTCTTTAGTAACAAAATCACTATGAACTTTATTATTTACTGATCTTAAATAGTATTCTTTTTCATTATCATACTCATATTTATCAGTTACTGAATTAGAATACTTGATAGTTACTTTATCAGCTTTTTTAGCATTTTCAATACTTGGTAAATCTACTTTATCTATACTATAATTTAATAATAAATCTTTATTTCTTTCTAAACGTTTATTTTTTAAACCATTATTTAATTTACCAATTGAGGTGAATAATGTATGTTCATAAGATATACCTAAAGTTCTATCTCTCCATCCTGTACTATCACTAACTTCTATTCTATCAACACCAAGTCTTGAAATATCACTTTGTGCTTGTGGTGAATAACCATGATGTACATAAATAGCATCATTTTCTAAAGCATAATCTAAGAAATAATGTCTTGCAGATCTAACAGATCCAATTCTTTCTGTATTTTGATCCATAAACAATGCCATATATCTTGTCATACCACCCTCAACAATAATCTCATATATAATGTAAGCATCTTGTAATCCAGAATGATAGTTTCTTGCAGTTGGATGATTATTAATCATAATAGCATATGGTCTGCTTTTTGAATTAACATCTACTATTTTTAATTTAGGTTCTTCTTTTATTTCTTCATTACTATTATTATTGTTACTATTGTCTTGTTGATTATTCTTATTTGTATTATTAATTATAATTATAGTTGCTGTAATAATTATAGCTAGTAAAGCAACTAAGCCACAAATAATTAATATATTCTTTTTCTTTAATTTCATATAAACCATCTACTTTCTTATAAATTATAGCACATAATTATAAAAAATGAATAAAATATTTTAAGGAGTGTATTATGAAAAAGACAATAATAATAATTTCGGTGATAATAGTTGCATTATTTGCATTCTTATTATTCAAACCGAATGAAAAGAAAAATACAAATAAAGTTAGACTAGCTGAGGTTACTCATAGTGCTTTTTATGCACCATTATATGTTGCAATAGAAAACAATTATTTTAAAGAAGAAGGAATAGATTTGGAATTAAATCTAGTAAGTGGAGCAGATAAAGTAAGTGCAGCAGTTTTATCAAAAGATGTAGATATTGGTTTTGCAGGACCAGAAGCAGCAATTTATGTATATAAAAATTCAGAAGAAGATTATTTAATAACTTTTAGTGGTTTAACAAAAAGAGATGGCCAATTTATAGTTGGTAGAAAAAAAGAAGAGTTAGATTTAAATAATTTGATTGGTAAAGAAATCATAGTTGGAAGAAAAGGTGGTATGCCATCACTTAATTTCTTAAATGCATTAGATAATAAAAAAGTTAATTCTAAAAATATAAATATTAATTATAGTATAGATTTTTCTGGTTTATCTGGTGCATTTATATCAGGTGTTGGTGATTATGTAAATTTATTTGAACCAAATGCCACTAAACTTGAGCAACAGGGACTAGGATATATAGTTGCAAGTGTTGGAAAATATTCCGGTGAAGTTCCATATACTGCATTCTTTGCAAGAAAATCATATATTGATAATAATAAAGAAATAATAACTAAATTTAGAAAAGCAATTAATAAAGGACTAAATTTTGTAAAAAACAATAATGAAGAAGAAATAGCAAAAGTAATAACAAAGCAATTTAATGATACTTCATTAAATGAACTTAAAACAATTATAAAAAGATATAAGGATAATGATACATGGTTAGATAATACATATATAAGTGAAGATTCATTTAAAAACCTAGAAGATATTATGATTAAAGCTAATTTACTTGATAGTTATGTAGATTATAAAACATTAATATATAATGACTAATATATTAGAAATAAATAATTTAAATAAATCTTATTATACTTTATCAGGTAAAATAAATGCTTTAAAAAATATAAATTTAAATATTAAAGATGGTGAATTTATTGCAATTGTTGGATCATCAGGTTGTGGTAAATCAACATTATTAAATATCTTAGCAGATATTGATAAAGAATATAATGGTAAAGTAATAAAAAAAGGAAGTATAGGCTATATGTTACAAAATGATGCCCTACTTCCTTGGCTTAGTGTATATGATAATATAATGTTACCTAAAAAATTTAATTATAATATTGATGAAAAATACGTATTGAAAATGCTTAAAAAATACAATTTAATAGAATTTAAAGATAAATTACCAAGTAGTTTATCAGGTGGAATGAAACAAAGAGTTGCATTTATAAGAACGTTAGCAACCAATCCAAATATTTTACTGCTGGATGAACCATTTTCAGCACTTGATTATCAAACAAGATTAATATTAGAAAACGATATTTATAATTTAATAAAAAAGGAAAAGAAAACAGCAATAATAGTTACACACGATATAGCAGAAGCATGTGCTCTTGCAGATCGTGTTGTTGTACTTTCAAAAAGACCAGGAACTATTAAAAATATATATGAAATAAATTTAAAAAATAAATCTAATCCCATAAATAATAGAATTGATGAAAAGTTTAATAACTATTTTAATATAATATGGAAGGATTTAGATAATAATGTCAAACGATGAAAAAAAATACGTAAAAAAAATTAAAAGAAAAGAATACTTAATAAAAATTATTCAATTTAGCATAGTTTTAATATTTATAATACTATGGCAATTATTAAGTAGTTATAAAATAATAAATCCATTTATATTTTCATCACCAACAAAAATAATAAATAGTATATATAATTTATTTATATCAAATCAATTATTTAATAATATATTTGTTACATTAAAAGAAATAATATATTCTTTTATCTTAGGTTTTATAATAAGTTTTACTTTTGCATTATTATTATATTTATCAAATACCTTCTATAAAGTTATGGATCCATTTATTAATATGTTAAATTCATTACCTAAAGTATCTTTAGGTCCTATACTTATAATTTGGTTTGGTGCTAATGCTAATACAATAATAGTAATGGCATTATTAATAAATATAATAGTATGTACTCAAACATTATATACTGGATTTATAAATTGTAATAAATACCATTTATTATTATTTAAATCTCTAAAAGCAAATAAAATAAAAACGATAATACATTTAGTAATCCCATCTTCTTATAAAAGTATTATTACAGCATTAAAATTAAATATATCAATGACATTAATTGGTGTAATAATGGGTGAATTTTTAGTAAGTAAAGGTGGTATTGGCTACTTAATTATATATGGAACACAAGTATTTAATTTAGACTTAGTTTATACTGGTATATTCCTTTTAATAATACTTTCTTACTTAATATATAAACCAATCAATATTTTAGAAAATAAAATCAAGAAATAATATTATTCCTTGATTTATTTCTTTTTAGGAAGAATTATTGCATCGTCATTAGTTTCTACTTTAGCAAATTTTTTCTTAACATTTTCAATATTAACTTCTTCTTCTTTTATTTTATCAATATTTTTCATAACTTTATTAATATCAATTTTTTCTTTTACTTTATTATTATTATCATATTTATTTTGTAAATTCTTTTTAAGATTTTCTTTCTTTTCAATAAGTTCTTCATCTTCAGGTTTATCTTTAATAGATTCATTTACTTTTTGTTTAACATTAGATAATCTAATAACTTTATAAACATCATATGCAACAATAAGCATTGCAGGAATTAATAGTGCAAATAACCATCCACCTTTAGATTGTAAGAAAAATTGAATATGACCAACCCAAGGAATTTTAAATAATACTTTTCCCATTACATTTTTACTACTAGCTAGTGATGAATCAGGAATTTTATTATTATCACCTTGAGTTCTAAATTTAATATCATCTTCAGTTTTAACAACTTCTTTAACTCTATGAGTTACAGTTAATCCTTCACCAAGAGTACTAGTAGAAATAAATGTTATTACATCTCCTTCTTTAATAGTAGAAAAATCTTTTACTTTTTTTGTTACAACTACATCATAAACATTTATATTAGGTTCCATTGAAGGAGATATTATAGTATATAATGCAATTTCAGGTTCATATTTTTGACCTCTAATCTCATATATCTTAGAAGTCACAATATTATATATTAATAAGCCAGCAATTAAAATAAGAAATGCTAAAAGAACCCAAGATAAAATCTTAGTAACATTCTTTAATATAGGATTATTAAATTTCTTATTACGCTTTTTCACACTATCACTTTACCCTTATTATATTTCAATTATAAAATAAAATTAGGTCATAATCAATAAAAACTGAGGTACTTTACCTCAGTTTGTCACTCTATTCCTTTCGCAATAATATTTAAGTTAGATTTGAATGTTTTATTTTTTTCTTCATTTTGATTTTGATTATTATCTACGAATTCATATCTTATTTCATAAGTATTTTTTGAATTCTTAGCAACTATTTCATTAGTCTTTAATAATACATTACTTCTTGGAACTGGAGTATTAGATATTAATAATACACCATTTCTATATAAACTAAATCTCATATAATTTCCTACAAATGTATTAGTAACATTTACCCATTTCATATCATATGAAATAGCAACATCATTAGGATTATTAACTTCAAATCTTTGAATACCAGTCCAACCTGGTTCAATTTGATTTGCATTTAATGAATTAATATTTGTAAATTCTATAGTGTAAGTACCTTCGTATTCATCTATTTCTTCTTCAGGTTCTTTATCACAGAAACGATCACATTTGCCATCTCCATCATCATCACAGTTCTTAGTACATTCTTTTACCTCATCACAGAATCTATCACAAATACCATCACCATTATCATCACAATTCTTTGTACATTTCTTTTCGTTATCACATTTACGATCACATTTGCCGTCTCCATCATCATCACAATTTCGATCGCACTTTCCATCTTTATTTGTGTCACAGTTTAAATCGCATTTGCCATCTCCATCTAAATCACAATTTAAATCGCATTTGCCGTCTTTATTTGTGTCGCAATTTAAATCGCACTTACCATC
>CACZPQ010000047.1 GCA_902783185.1 uncultured Erysipelotrichaceae bacterium | reverse complement strand
AACTATTGGAATAATTATATGTAAGAAAGATAATCATTTTATTATGGAATATGTTTCTGATAAAAGAATTTTATCTAGAGAATATATTACTATATAATAATATTAGTATTCCTATAAAAAACAATAATGTTGATAAATGTGTAAATATATATATCAAATAATCTAAAAAAGAATAATTAATAATTAATAGATTTAAATTTAATATAATAAAAGTTAATCCAATACTAGTAAGTAATATTCCTAATATATTTAATATTATTTTATTCATATTAATCACCTTTATTAAAATTTTATTTATATTCTTTAAAATTTATTATATAATTATATAGGTGATAGAAATGAATTTAATTAAATATATTATTTTAGGAATTATTCAAGGAGTTACAGAACCACTTCCAATATCGTCTTCGGGACACTTACTTATCTTTAGAGAGTTATTTAACACAAACATGTTTAATGATCTTAATTTTGAAGTTATAGTTAACTTTGGATCATTCTTAGCTATATTAATAATATTTTGGAAAGATATTGTTAAATTAGTAACAGGATTCTTTAAATATTTATTTGGAGATAAAAAATATAAAAATGAATGGAAGTATTGTTGGTTAATTGTATTGGGAAGTATTCCTGTAGGAATTGTTGGATTATTATTTAAAGATAACATTGAAGCTATTGCTTCAGTTAAAGAAGTAGGAATTGCATTAATTATTACTGCCATTGCATTATTCTTAGTTAAAAATGCTAATGGTACTAAAAAAGATGAAGAATTAACTTGGGTAGATGCAGTAATTATTGGATTATTTCAAATGTGTGCACTTCTTCCAGGACTTTCAAGATCTGGTATGGTATTAGTTGGATGTTTATTATGTAAGTTAAATAAAGAAGCTGCATTAAAGTATACTTTCCTATTATATTTTCCTGTTTCTGTAGCTTCATTTGGTTTAAGTACAATTGATGTTGTTAAACAAGGTCTAGATAGTTCTCTACTAGTATCTTATGCACTAGGTTTAGTTGCAGCATTTATTGCTACATACTTTACTTATAAATGGTTATCAAATATTGTTAAAAAAGGAAAATTATGGAAGTTTTCAATTTATTGTATAATTGTTGCAATATTAGTACTAATATATTTTAGATAAGGAAGATTTTTATGAACAATTGTATATTTTGTAAAATAATTAATGGAGAAATACCAAGTAAAAAAATATATGAAGATGATAATGTAATAGTTATTTTAGATCTTCATCCAACATGTGATGGTCACTCACTTATTATTCCAAAGAAACATATTACTGATATGATAGAAATAGATAATGAAACCATTAATAATGTTTGGAATGTTGCAAAGAAATTAACACCAACATTAATGAAAAAAATGAATGCAACTGCTCTTTCTTTAAGAGTAAACTATGGTGATTCACAAGAAATAAAACATTTTCATATGCATTTATTACCTAATTATCAGTATAAAAAAACAAGTATGACTCAAGAAGAATCATATGAATTATTAAAGGATGCGTTTTAATGCATCCTTATTTAAATATATCTCTTTTTACAAATAAAGCTTTAATAAACCTTTTAAATGCTCTGGTATTGGTTAACCATGCAAATTTAACATTAGTATAGCAATTATTAATAACTTTAGGAACAATATATTTCGCTATAGTTTCAGGATAATCACCTAAGATATTATATATCCTTTTATTTTTTTCTGTCATTTCTATTTTTTCTCCATCTCCAAGTGATGTTTTAACAAAATTTGTAAGCATTATTCCCGGAGTTATTTTTCCAACTAATATTTTTTTATCCATTAATTCTTTTGCTAAACTTTCAGTAAAATATGTTACTCCCCTTTTAGCAGTACCATATAATGTTAATTTAGGTATTTTAGCATCATTTGAACCATGACCCTCAACATTATATATTGCACCAAATCCCTGTTTTAACATATATGGTATTATTGCATTTGATGAAATAATAGTTCCTTTTAAATCAATATCTATTAATTTATTAATAGTATTTTCATCTAATTCCCATATATATTTATCACTTTGATTAACACCAGCATTATTAATCCATATATCAATAGTTTTTGTATTATTTATAACATCATCAATCATTTTAATTAATGATTCTTTTTTAGTAACATCACAATGATATTTTAAAACTATACCATCATATTTCATTTCATTTAATAATTTATAAGCATTTTCTATTTCATTATCATTAACATCACAAATAACACAATTAAAATTATATCTTCTAAAAATCTTTAACATTTCAAGTCCAAAACCTCTTGCTGATCCCGTTATAACAACTGTTTTCATTTCCATCACCTATAATAATTATAAACTATTTAATACTTTTATTATAATAAATAACTTAAATATATGTAAATAAAATGTATAAAAAAACTTAATTAATTATTTAATTAAGTAAACTTTCTAATTTTTTTAATGCATCTAAAAATTCTTCTTCTTTGTCATAACTTATTAAAATATTTTTATCATCGTTATTATCACTTATATGTGATTCTTTTAATTTTACTCTTGGAAGTTCAATTGGTTTAGTTATTTCATCTTGATTAACAGTTTTTATAGTTAATCCATCAATATCTTCTTCATTTTTATAATTAATCTCTTCAACATTAATTTCTTTAGTTTTAACTAATTCATCATATGAAATGATTGCTTTTTCTTCTTGTTCTCTTTCATAATCATTTAAAGTTATTGGTTTAGTTGGATTTTCTTCAATCTCTTTAGATATGCTTGCTAAATCTAACTCATCATCATTATCTTTTACTACTTCATTATCATCTAAGAATTCAATATCTTCTTCATTATTCATTTTAATAATATATATTAAAGTAACAACTAATACTACTAGTCCTATCAAAGATATAATAAATAATATATCTATTAAGGTTAGTGATTTGATAAAAGATGTAAAATCTACGATTAAATTTTTCATAATATCACCACACACAAGTATATTTTACCACAATTATTAAAATGGTTTAATTATTAATTAACTAATTTACAATATTTTTACATGTAAATAAAAAAGGAATAATATTTATTCCTTAAAATTCATCCTTATTTCTTAGAAATGGAGGGATATCAATATCACCATCTTCATCTAAATCATTTATTAATTTAGGACGATATTCGTCATCTTCATCATCTTCATCTAAATCATAATCGTTGTTAGTATCAAAACCAGTTGCAATAACAGTAACAATTACTTCATCATTTAGATTTTCATTAACTACAGCACCAAATATTGTATTAATGTCTGTTTTAGCAGCTTCTCTAACAACATTAGCAGCAGCTTCAGCATCAAAGTAAGTAAGTGAACTACCACCAGTTACATTAATAATAGCATCAGTAGCACCTTCAATTGTTGTTTCTAAAAGTGGAGATGTTACAGCAGCTTGAGCAGCATCAACAGCTCTATTTTCACCTACACCAATACCAATACCAATAATTGCAGATCCTCTCTTAGACATTACAGTCTTAACATCAGCAAAATCTAAGTTAATTAAACCAGATACAGCAATTAAATCAGAAATAGATTGAACTCCTCTCATAAGTACATTATCTACTTCTTTAAATGCAGCCATCATTGGAGTAGTTTTGTCAATTATATCTCTTAATCTATCATTTGGAATAACAATTAAAGTATCAACATGTTT